>RFOJ01000039.1 GCA_009926705.1 Acidimicrobiia bacterium | reverse complement strand
AAGGCCGCTGAACGTGCCGGGCTATCGCATGTGCCCGTCATCGTGCGTGATGCGACGGACGCTGCCTCAGCCGAACAGGCGCTCATCGAAAACGTGCACCGAGAAGATCTCGGCGCACTTGAAGAAGCGGCTGCTTACCAGCAACTACTTGAAGATTTCGGGCTCACGCACGATCAACTTGCGTCGCGCGTCGGCAAGAACCGAGCAACGATCAGCAACTCGCTGCGGCTCCTGACACTTCCGGCATCGGTGCAGCAACTCATCGCTGATCGACGACTCACGTCAGGTCATGCGAAGGTGTTGCTCAGCATCACTGATCGAGCTCAACAAGAACGAATCGCACAACAAGTGGTTCGCGACGGTTTATCAGTGCGCGCAACTGAGGCACTTATTACCACTTCTGGTACAACAACTCGCAAGAAAAAGACGAGCAGGCCGCAACCGACAGGCGACCCAGCGTTCGCTGAACTCGCTCACGTAATCGGGGAACATCTCTCGACTCGAGCGGTGGTCACGCCACCGACGTCGTCGGCACGCGGTGCGCTGCGCATTGAGTTTGCCGATGTGGCCGATCTCGAGCGCATTGCACGCACCATGCTCGGCGCCTAAAGAGCGGCATCAACCTCGGGCGGCGTCGTCACCCGGGTGCGACATCCAGAACCCTCACGTATCTATCGAGGCTGACCGTCTACTGAAGGGTGTCCCCAGCCTGTGGAAAAGGTTGGGGAAGGTGTTGGGGATGGCGTGGGGACGCCGAGCGGCGTGCTTCGTGAGAACTGACTAGGCGAGGTGACCGGCGAGGTCGGCGAGCAACGCCGCTTTGCCACGCGCGCCGACAAGACGCTGTACTTCAGCACCGTTCTTGAACACGATCATCGTCGGAATGCTCATCACGTTGAAGCGCATGGCGATGTCGCCGTGGTCGTCGACGTTGAGTTTGGCGACGGTGAGCGCACCGGCCTTTTCTGTCGCGATCTCACGGATGACCGGGTCGATCTGCTTGCACGGTCCGCACCATTCGGCCCAGAAGTCGACGAGGACAGGGGTGTTCGACGAGCGAATCGTTTCGTCGAAGTTCGCGGTGGTGAGAGTGACGACGTTGGCGGCCATGACCGACACGCTACTTGCTGGCTGTTGCGTGTTGATGCTCGAGCCAACGTTCGGCGTCGATGGCTGCCATGCAACCCGAACCCGCGGCAGTAATTGCTTGGCGGTACGTGTGGTCTTGCACGTCGCCACATGCGAAGACACCAGGCACGTTCGTGCGCGATGAACCAGGTTGTGTCACGAGATAGCCGGTTTCGTCCATGTCGAGCACGCCGCCGAACAAGTCGGTGTTCGGACGGTGACCGATGGCGACGAAGAGACCGCTGATCGCGACGGTCTCCTTGGCACCAGTGACGGTGTCGGTGACCTCAATTGACTCGAGCTTCTTGTCGCCGTTCAGCTTGGTGACCTGCGAGTTCCAGCGCACAGAGATTTTCGGGTTGTTGAACGCGCGCTCCTGCATGATCTTGGAAGCACGGAACTTGTCGCGGCGGTGAATGAGCGTGACCTTGGTGGCGAACTTGGTGAGGAACGACGCTTCTTCGATCGCCGAGTCGCCGCCGCCAACCACTGCGATTTCTTGGCCGCGGAAGAAGAAGCCGTCGCACGTCGCGCACGTCGAGACACCGTGACCGATGAGCGCAGTCTCGTTCGGCAGGCCGAGCATCAGCGAGCGCGCCCCGGTGCTCACGATGACGGCATCCGCCGAGTACTCGTCGTCGCGCACCCACACGCGGTGCGGACGGCCAGAAAAGTCGATTTTGGTGGCTTTTTCGGTGAGGAATTCGGCCCCGAATCGGGCGGCCTGGTCGCGCATGCGCTGCATGAGTTCGGGGCCCTGCACGCCCTCGGGAAAGCCAGGGAAGTTCTCCACTTCGGTGGTGAGCATCAATTGTCCGCCTGGTTGGTCGGAGGTGGAGGAAGGCTCGCCCTCAATGACGAGCGGGGCAAGCGAGGCGCGTGCGGCGTAGACCGCTGCGGTGAGTCCGGCCGGGCCGGAACCGATGATGATGACCTTGCGGTGCGGATGGGTGGCCATGAGCTTCCTGTCTTTGTGTTGATTAACGGTCGTCGGTGTCGTCGGATGAGTGGCGGGCCTTCATGAGGAGCGCCCCGACGAGAATAAACGAACCGCCGACTGCGAAATACGAGGTCCGCACGGCCCGACGTTCGCTGAGGAACAACTCGAACACTTCCTGCGTGCCGCGCACGAGAGCGATGAGTGCCACCACGACGAGCGACACGGCGACGACGGCGACGATCGAGCCGAACACGATGCCGCGAGTGAGTGCGACGACGGGCTTGGTGGTGCGGTCGCGAATCGTGCCGACCACGCGGTCGATGAAATCGACGGTTTTCTTCGGGAACTCCGGATCGCTCAGCGGGTTACCGGCCACGTCGTCAGGCTAACGCTGACGAGTTTCACGCAGGGACGAACGCGACCTCGTTGATACGACCCTGGAACGGGTTGTTCGTACTGCAGGCGGAACTCTTGCCGATCTCGGTCATCACGATGAGGAGGTGTGTCACCGGCGAGGTGACGGAGAACTTCACGATTTCGCCGCGCGTGCGGTAGTCCTTGCCGATCGGCGCACCCCACCCCTCGAAGCCTGATGGCGGTGTGCCGTTGGCGCCGTAGATCTCGGCTCCCCACGGTCCGTTCGCGAAGTTCACGCGCAAGAGGCCGGTGCCGGCACCGGTGAGGGTGACGAGCACTCCGACGCGTTCTTTGGATCCGAAGAACTTGTCGGCGTAGCACGAGGTGGCCCACGCGCTCTGCGGGTTCTTGTCGACAAGGAGACCGATGATCTCTTCGTTCTCTACGCCGTCATCGCCGTTTGGGTCGAACGAGTTGATTGATGCAATCGTCGCCGGTCCGGAGACCGCTGGCGCTGCGGCTGCCGGCAACGACTCGTCGGGGATGACCACGTTCTCGGGGTCGTTGGTGCGCACCACAGCGACGATGACGAGCGCCGTCAAGACGACGGTTGCGAGGAGGAGCCGCGCAGTCGTGGTGCGCATGATGCCTCCGAGGCTGGCGACGGCTCCGCTGCGGCGCCGCGACCCGCGAACTGGTGAGCGGTCGGTCTTTGTCGCCCGGACGCTTGGTGCCGTCGAGGTGCGTTCCAGCTCGACGCGCTGTCCGCGCGGGGGAGTGAGGGCGTTGTCGTTGTCGCGCACGTCGTTGAGGGCGGCGAGCAGAGCAACCCTCGTCTCTTCGCCCGTCTGGAAGCGATGGTCTGGATTGCGAGCCAACAACTTGTGCACGATACGAACGAGGCGTGGCGACAAGGTCGGGCGCAGGTGCCCGAGGTCGGTGGGTTCGCGCTGGAGTCGGGCGAGCGCGGTGTCGGCATCATTGTCGGAAACGAACGGCACCTTGCCCGAGAGGCATTCGTAGAGAACAAGGCCAAGGCTGTAGAGGTCGGCGCGTCCATCAAGCGGCTTGCCGCGCACGATCTCGGGCGAGAGGTACTTGGCGGTGCCCATCATGATGTTGTCGTTGGTGAGGTCGGAACCCTCTGCGGCGTTCATGGCCTTGGCGATGCCGAAGTCGGCGAGCAAGAAATGCCCGTCCGGTCGTACGAGGATATTGCCGGGTTTCACGTCGCGGTGGATGTAGCCGTGCTTGTGCGTCGCATCAAGCGCCGCGGCGATGGCGGCGCCCATCATGATGGTGAGACTCGGCGTGAGACGCTTCTTCTTGTCGAGCAGGTCGCGCAGACTGCGACCTTGCACGTACTGCATGACCACCACCTGGTTGCCGGCATGGGCGAATGAGTCGTACACCGCGACGATGTTGGGGTGGTTAAGCCCTGCACAGGCGAGTGCTTCGCGACGGAACCGCTCGATGGCGGTCTCGTCGCGCGCGATGTGTCGCTTCAAAACCTTGATGGCGACTTGACGGTCGAGGAACGTGTCGTGACCGAGCCACACTTCGGCCATGCCACCGCGGGCGATGAGACGCTCGAGCCGGTAGCGGTCGCCGATGAACCCTGGTTCGAGTTCGACGGCAGACATGACTGGCGGCAAACGCTAGTTCTGGCCACCGTCTGAACGGTGGAATTACCTCACGAGGAGGTCAGTTCACTGCACGTGGTATGTGACGCCGATGGTTCCCGGACCGGTGTGTGAGCCGATGACCGATCCGATGTCGCCGATGATGATCTCGCCGCTGTACGTTTCGCGCAATTGAGCGATGAAACCGTCGACGTCAGCACACTGCGCATGCAGCACGGCGACGTTGCTCACGGTGCCGGCGGCGCGGAACTGCTCGACCACGAACGCCAGCGCCTTGCTACGTGTGCGTTGCTTGCCACCTTCTGCCACTTTGCCGTCTTTCACGGTGATGATCGGCTTGATGGCGAGCGCCGACGCCAAGAGGGCCTTCGCTCCGCCGATGCGGCCGTTCTTCTTCAGGTTCTCGAGTGTGTCAAGGGCTCCCCACACCTTCGTGCGGTCGACCATTGCAGTCACCTTTGCGACGAGATCGTCGATGCCCACGCCCGACTTGGCGAGACGTGCCGCAGCCAGCACGTTGATGCCCTCACCCATCGATGCCGACCGGCTGTCGACGATGCGCACGGGAATGTTGAGGGAAGCTTCTTTGGCGCCTTGCTCGGCCGCCTGCTTGGTGGCTGAGAGTTCGGCAGAGATCGTGACGACGAGGATGGCGGTGGCCCCTTCTTTTGCCAGGCGCTGGTAGGTCTCGGCGAACTGGCCGGGGGCCGGGGCCGCAGTCTGGGGCAGCACCGGCGAGGCCGAGCATCGGGCCCAGAATTCTGCGGGGGTCAGCGAGGCGCGGTCGACGAACTCTTCGTCTCCGAAGCGGAAGGTGAGTGGGACGATGCTGATGCCCAGCTCGTCGACGAGCTTCTGGGGCAGGTCGCAGGCGGAGTCGGTGACGATGCGTACGGTCATGTCTTGGAGCGTAGTGCCGGGTGCTCTTTGGCGTTCTTCTTGCGGCTGCTCCTGCGGGCGTGGATGAACCACCACGCTCCGAGAAGAAGGAGGAACACCACGCTGACGCCACGGCCGAGCCCGGCGATGGCGTTCACTCGCACACGCAGCTCGGAGACGTCGAGCACCGTACCGCTCTTGCTCATGAGCACGAGTTCGACGGGGATGAGACCGTTGGAGCGCGCCGACGCATCGACCACTACCTCGCGTTGACCGTTCGCCGGGAGGACCACGTCGACGAAGCCGGGAGTAAACGAGAGTTTCCCGGTCGGACTCGAGAACTGGAGTCGTACCGACAACTCGAATCTGCTCGTATTGGAGAGACCGATTCGCAGCGAGCTGTCGCGGCTGCCAAACGTGAACGATGAATTGGGGAGCACCACTCCCGATCGCACCGACTCCACTTGGTCGACGATGGTCTGCAGGTATTCATTGCGACGTTGTTCCGAGAGCGCGGTGTCGTTGGCAACGTCGATGACTTCGATCCACGTGTCAACGACATCGTCGTTTGTGGCGAGCACTTCACGCAGTGCCTCGACTGCTGAGATCGCCGCGTTGGTTCGCGACTGCACGGATAACACGTCTACGACAGGCACCGTCGGCGGCTGGATGCGGGCCAAGCCTTCCAGTGACGGCGCAAGCTCGTCGAGTTGTCGCAACGACACTTGCGGCGTGTTGCGCAGAAGGCGAAGCAGGGTCGTTGCGATGAGCGGCTCGGCGGGCACCCCGGCGGCACTCGATAGGACGACCTGGCGGTTGGCGAGTGCTGCGGCTCCGATTGCCGACGCGGCAATCGACTCACGTTGGGCGACGATCTCGGCAGCGATTGCGACCGCCGACTCGTGCGCGGTGCCAGTCGGTACGTCGAGCAACTGCGCGTATCGCGAATCAGCGAGCGAGAGCACGACACCGTTCAGTGCAGAGCGCATGGCGTACGGACGGGCTGCATCCGTGTCGGAGCCGTAGGAGGCATCGACGGCTGGTCCGACTGCCACGACGTTCGTGACGCCGAACGCACGCAAGAGGTCGATGCCTGCTGCGTCGACCGGTTCGTTCGTCACCCATGTATTTCGTGTGGCAAGATCGGCACCATTCAGCGTGTCGAGCAGCATCTCGCCGCGCAAGAGCTGCGCCTCAAACTGAGTTTTCAACGCTGCTGCGGCATACGATGCGACACTCGTCGGACGGAATGTAGCGACGAGGATGTCGCTGTCAGGCAACTTGTTGAAGAGGTCTTCGCGCAACTGCTGGTCGTCAGGCTCGCTTGAGCGCGCGAGGCCATCGAAAAGATCGGGTCGGATGCGCACGCCGATGCGTGCCGCGGGCGGCTTTCGGTAGATGAGGTCGCGCAAGTCACGCAGTCGTTCGCGTTCGGAGTCGCCGAGACGGATGGTTCCGTCTGGCTGCAGTGCCGGTGCTCCGTCAGCATCGACCACAAAGAAGACCGGGAGTGGTGCGTAGGTGCGATTCGTGACAACGTTAAGGAACGTATTGGCCTGGGCGAACAACTCGTCGCCGCGCGTCACGGTGATGCGCAATGCTCGTAGGCCTTCCCGAGTGATGCGCAACGCCCCGTCGCGTTGCACCCCACCTGTCGGCAGGTTCAGTTGGTAAACGTTCTGATCGTTGAACGTCGAAGCGGCAAACACTGGGCCGGTGAGAACCACTCTTGTTTCTTCGTCGAACTCGCCGCCGGCGACAATGGCCGCGACTTGCGTTCTCTGGGTGAGCGGCTTGCTGAGCGAGACGATCGCGGTGGCGGAGGGGTCGTCGAGCAGGTCGGCGATCTCTTCGATCTGGGGTTCGGCGACGGTGAGAATCACGCGCTCGCCGATGCGACTCGTGAAGCTGCCCGTCACGATTTCGAGTCGATAGTCAACGGCAGACGACGGCGACGCGCTCGCAATGACCGATAACACGACGACCGACATGACCACCACCAGTCGAGTGCCGAACGAACGAATCATGAGATCTCGTCCACTCGTCGCTCGAGCACGCAGAGCCGCTCGGGAACCGTCACGAAGCCGAGACCACGGTAGAGAATGAGAGCGGCCTCGTTAGAGGGCTCGGTGTTGACGAGCAGTTCCACTGCTCCGCGCGAGTACGCCCAAGCGAGGCTTGCTTGAACGAGGTTGTTTGCGATTCCTCGGCGTCGTGCATCAGGGTGAACCGCGAGCCGTTGCAAGTAGGCGGTTTGCGCCGAGCGACCGACGAGCGCAAAGCCCGTTGGTTCGTCGTCGCCGTTGGCGATGACTGCATGGTCGTAGGTCGCGGTGCAGGCACGAGCAAAGCCTTCGCGCGAAAGATTCCACGGTGCGGCGAATCCTCGTGCGTCGAGATGCAACAGATTGTCGAGTAAGGGAGCGTGCCGGCGTGAGCGGAGTTTGCGCCACGACCACGTCGAGAGGCCGTCTGGCTGGCGGGACCCCTGCGGCATCGTGTCGCGACG
>RFOJ01000038.1 GCA_009926705.1 Acidimicrobiia bacterium | reverse complement strand
CGAGTCGTCGAGGTGCCGAGATCTGCGGCGTATGCGCCGTCTGGCAACCACTGCACCAATAGAGCACACGGTTCGCCTCTCCGTGGTGCGTGACGCGCACCAGCTCGCTGCAGCGGGGGCACTTCTTTCCCTGTCGACCGTAGACCGCGAGACCACCATCGACGCGCGGCGCAGTGATGCGTGCAGTTCGATTGAGGTTTGCGCGTAGCATCTCGTGCGCGAGCGAGACGAGTTCTCGGCACTCGTCGTGTGACAGGTCTCCGACACGCGCCCATGGGTGGATCTCCGTCGTCCACAGCAACTCGCAGCGGTACACGTTGCCGACCCCGCACATCACTCGTTGGTCGAGTAACACTTCTGCGACGCTTGTCTCGGTCGGTGTGTACGACATCATTCGTCGCACGCATTCATCCAAATCTGGCGACGGTTGGCAGAGGTCGGGGCCGAGACTCCCAAGAATCGGATGTCGGCGCGGGTCAAAGTCTCGGTACGTCTCGACGACCGGCGCAGAGAAGCACACGGCTTCCCAATCGAGGGTGCCAATCACCACGCGTGCACGCTGCGACGGCTTACGCCACTGCTCACCTGGGTGATACAGGTGCCACGAGCCCGTCATCCGCATATGCGTGTGCAACACGATGCCGTCGTCCCACACGATTTCGAGGTGCTTGCCGCGGCTTCGCACTTCTTCGATCGTTTGCCCGACGCGCGGCAACACCGACGTCAAGCGAGGTGCCTCGAAACGAGTCATCTTCTTGCCGATGAGGGCAATCCGCAGCGCCGCGGCCGCTCGATAGATCGTGTCGCCCTCCGGCATGGCGAAAAGAGTATTGCGCTCGGCGATGTTGTTGCGTGATTCTCCAGAGAAATGTCGCGACACGTCACCAAAATTGGTGGGCTGCGCTCACTGAGAACACCCCTTCGTCAACTCGCCGTAGGTTGTGTGGCGTGACGACGACTCCCCCTGGCGACGAACCACCGGGCACCACCTCACCGGTCGGTGACCAATTCGACGGCGAGCAAACGGACAGCGCTCCCGCCGAGCCGAACCTGCCCGAAGATGCCCAGATGGTGCGTCGTGCGGCCCAGCGCTACGGCACCGTCGGAGCGATGCTGGCCGGCGGCATGGTGGTGTTCGACCGTCTGCTGGGTCGAAAACCCAAAGAAGAACCTGCGGTGGTGATCGAGGCGTCGACTGAACCCGAAGACATCGAAAAAGGAATCTCGCTCACCCTCGAGCAAGCTGATGGCGAGGTGCTCGAAGTGTTTGCTCCACCGCCTGGCCGCCGGCGTTCGCGGGCCGTGCGTCGCCGACGCGTCGCCGAGTAAATCTTCGCTATTCCGCTGCGGCTGTTTCGGCTGCAACCTTCAAGGCAGCACGCCGACGGAGGCGAGCGCGAGGCGGATCAAACGGTCGTGTCCGCTCGTCATGTCGCGACGCACGCCTTCGCTCACCGCCTGCTCGGGCGTGTACCAAGCAAGGTCGAGTGCTGCTTGCGTCGGGTGACAGTCACCTGACACGGGAACGACGAAGGCGAGGCTCACCGCATGCTGCCGCGGGTCGTGGAAACCAGAGATTGCAGGATCCGGGAAGTATTCAACGACGGTGAATGGCGCCGGCTCGGGCGGAATCTTCGGCAAGGCAAGCGGGCCAAGGTCTTTCTCGAGGTGCCGCAACAGGGCTTCTCGGATTCGTTCGTTGAGCAGCACGCGACCCGACACGACAGTGCGCGAGATGCTGCCGTCAGGCGCCTGGCGAAGCAGCATGCCGACATGCGTAACGACTCCCATCGCGTCGACGCGCACTGGTACGGCGTCGACGTAGACGAGCGGCACCTGCCCACGTACAGCATCCAGCTGCTGCGGGTCGAGCCAATTGGTGCGGGTGTCGATGTGGTCGGTCATCTCGTCGTCGTGTCGTAGCGGTGTCGGTCGTGCGCGACCTAGTCTTCGCGCATGACTCGCTCTGAGAAACTACTCGCTGCATTCCTGCTCGTCGCTGGTGCTGCGCACTTCTTGAATCCTGACTTCTTCGACGCGATCGTGCCGCCATGGGCTCCGGGCTCGGCGAGATTCGCCACCTACGCGAGCGGAGTCGCCGAGCTACTGGTTGGCTTCGGCATTCTCGTCAAGCAGACTCGTCGTTACGCCCTGTGGTCGGCCGCCGCGCTCTTCGTGGCGGTCTACCCTGCCAACCTCTATATGGCGTGGGATTGGCGAGACCGTGAGCTCGCCGATCGACTCGTGGCCTATGGTCGCCTGCCGCTTCAGATTCCGATGATCTGGTGGGCAGTCGCCTTGGCGCGTCGTTCTCGCAGCGTCGTCTCCGACGCAGGTACCGTCTAGCGCGCGGCGGTGTAGCGCGCCGCACGACCCTGTCGTCGCATGACGATCTGCCACAACTGCAGCGAGCGAGCGCGGAACCCTGCCGCCGACCCGAGCACATAGAAGCGCCACATGCGACGGAATCGTTCGTCGTAGCGCGGTATCTCGCTCCAGCGTGCCTCGATGTTCGCGTTCCACGCCATGAGCGTGCGGTCGTAGTCGGGGCCGAAGTTGTGCACATCCTCGATGACCCACTTCGGTTCGGCGGCCTTCGAGAACTGTGCGAGCGAAGGCAAGACACCGCCCGGGAAGATGTACCGGTCGAAGAATGGGTCGGTGTGATGCTTGGAGATCGTCGATCCGATGGTGTGGTGCAGCATCATGCCACCAGGCTCAAGCAGGCGGTCACAGGTGTCGAAGAAGGTCTTCAAGTTCTTTGGACCCACGTGCTCGAGCATTCCGATGGAGAGAATCCTGTCGAAGCTTCCTTGCAGGTCTCGATACTCCACAGCTTCGATGGTGATCGGCAAGCCTGCGCATCGTTCTCGCGCCTTCGACACTTGGTGTACGGCGGGTGAAATCCCCATACCGATGATGCCGTATCGCTCGGCGGCGAACTGCAGGAAGCCACCCCACCCGCAGCCGATATCCAGCACTCGCATGCCGGGCTGCAATTCGAGTTTTCGGCACACCAGATCGAGTTTCGCTTCCTGCGCGCTGTCGAGGTCGTCGGCGTGCTGCCAGTAGCCGCACGAGTAGATCATTCGTTTGTCGAGCATTCGCTCGTACAAGTCGTTGCCGATGTCGTAGTGGCGCTGGGCGTTGCTCGCTGCACGACGCTTCGTCTGGTTGTTGCTCACCGTCGACCGCAGTGCGTGCCATGCGATGCGTGGCCGAAGGGGAATCCGATTGGCGGCGTCGATGGAGATCACTCGCGTGAGCATCTCGTCGAGTTGGTCGCAGTCCCACCAACCTTCCATGTATGCCTCACCGAGACCGAGCTGGCGCTGCGCGATAACCCGTGCCCACAGCCGTTCGTCGCGCACACGCAGGGCATGCGGCTCACTGCCGCCGACAGATACGCCTGCCTCGTTCAGCAGGTCGACGCAGATTCTCCGAGCGCCGTTGCTCACCTTTCTTAGTGTGCCAGCGCAAATGCGCGGCGACTACCCGTTGCCACCTCGTCGGGAGGGGCCTACCAGTTGCCGGCGACGTACTTCGTTTCGAGGAAGGCCAGCAGACCGTCGTGCCCACCCTCGCGACCGAGGCCCGACGCCTTCACGCCGCCGAACGGAGCAGCCGGGTCAGACACCAGGCCGCGATTCAGACCGATCATGCCTGTCTCGAGTGCTTCAGCGAACTTCAGCCCGCGGCCGACGTCGCGAGTGAAGACGTACGACACGAGGCCGTGCTCCACCGAATTGCAGTGCGCAAGGATGTCGTCGGAGTCGGCAAATTGCACGATCGGGGCAACAGGCCCGAAGATCTCTTCCTTCAAAATTGCGGCGTCAAACCTCAAGTTGGTGAGCACGGTCGGGTGGTAGCCGAACGAGTTGTCGCCCGCCCGCTTGCCACCACATGCCACCGTCGCTCCTTGTGCAACCGCTCCGTCGACGAGCGTTGCGACGTGGTCTTGCTCTTTGCGCGACACGAGCGGACCGACGTGCGTCCTCGGGTCAAGGCCGTCACCCAGCACGAGGGCTGACATCCGCTTGGTAAATGCGTCGACGAACTTGTCATAGATTTTTTCGTGCACGAAGAACCGATTGGCAGCTGTGCAAGCAGCACCGCCGTTGCGCATCTTGGCGAGCATCGATCCTTCGACTGCAACATCGAGGTCGGCATCGTCGAACACCACGAGCGGTGCGTTGCCGCCTAGCTCCATCGAACAATTGATGACGCGTTCGGCTGCCTGCGCAAGCAGCAACGAACCCACAGGAGTGGAGCCAGTGAACGACAGTTTTCGAACCTTGCCCGACGAGAGCATCGCCGAAACCGCAGGGCCCGACGGGTCGGGCACGACCACGTTCACCACGCCGTCGGGCACGCCAGCTCGACGGAGGATCTCGCAGATTGCGATGGCGGTGAGGGGCGTGTTGCTCGCCGGCTTGAGCACCACGGTGCATCCGGCAGCGAGTGCCGGGCCGATCTTTCGGGTAGCCATCGCCGCAGGAAAGTTCCACGGAGTCGCGAGCAGTGACACACCGACTGGTTGGCGAGATACGAGCAGCCAGTTCGCTCCAGACGGCGCGCGTCGGTAGTCGCCGTCGATGCGAACGGCTTCTTCGCTGAACCAGCGGAAGAATTCTGCCGCGTACGTGACTTCGGCCTTCGCGTCGGCCAGCACCTTTCCGTTCTCTTGCACGATGGTGCGTGCAAGAGACTCGTGCTCTGCCATCATCAACTCCCACGCCTTGCGCAATACCTCTGCGCGAGCGCGCGGTGCAGTGGCTCGCCATGAATTGAACGCCGCGTCGGCACGCTCAACTGCGCTCAAGCAATCAGCAATGTCGGCGCGCGGAACTTTGCCCACGACCGAACCATCGAACGGATTGATCACATCAACGGTTGCCATTCGTCCATTGTCGCAGATGTGCTCAGTAGCCTCGCTCCGTGGCTCGAAAGCGTTTGTTGCTCGCGTTGTTCGTCGCCATCGCGGTCAAGTCGTCGGCGTACGGCGTGATGTTCACAATGCTCGACGACTATCGCGAACAGTTCGGCATCAGCGAGGGCTCGCTCGGTCTCGTCATAGCGATCGGATTCTTCACTTCGTTCTTCGCCCAACTCACCATCGCTCCGCTGGCAGATCGCGGCCGATCGCGCCAGTTGATCTTCGTCGGTCTGACGCTCGCGATCATCGGCAACTTCGCGATGGCGTTCTCCGACACTCTGCCGCAGTTGCTCGGATCACGCTTCCTGTCAGGACTTGGCCTTGGTTGCGCGCTGCCGGCAATGCGCCGGGTCATCATCGTGAGCGACAAAGAGCATCTCGGCCGCAATCTCGGGCGAGTGCTGTCGTGCGAGGTGGGCGGGTTCGCTGCTGGTCCGGTCGTCTCGACGTTCCTCGTCGAACCGTTCGGCATACCGGCGCCCTTCATCGTGATTGGTACCGTCCTCACTGCTGTCGCCCTCGTCATCTTTGCAATGCCAATCCCCGAGGTGCCGGCTGAGGACCACCCGACCGAGCGGTTCGCCGTCGACTTGCTGCAAGATCGTGCCGTCACCGCCGGCGTGCTGATCGGCATCGCCGTGTTCTTCATGATCGGCACGTTCGACTCACTGTGGGCGCTGATGATGAACGACCTCGGTGCACCTACATGGATGGCGAACACCGGCGTGACGGTATTTGTCTTGCCGATGGTGTTCATGGCGCCGTACGGCGGCAAGTTCGTGCAACGCATCGGGCCCTTTCGCGCCGGCGGATTCGGAATGTTGTTCGGTGCCGCCTGCATGGGTTTGTACGGCGCACTTTCTGTGCCGTGGCTGTTGATGGCTGTCTTCCTTGTGCACACACTGAATGACGGCATGACCGTCACTGGTGCAGGCGTGGCAGTCGGCATGGTGGCGCCATCAGAGCGTCAGGCAGGCGCACAAGGTCTCCTCGGCGGGGCGCAGACATTGACCGGCGGTGTGTCTGCATCATTCGCGGGTTTGTCGTACGAGGTGCTCGGCCGCACCACGACATTCGCGATTACGGCCGTCGTGATGGCGCTGCTCATCGTCGGTGCACGAGTACTCGCAGGCGAACGTTGGTTGACGCGCGGGAATACGGCCGTCAGTCCCACACACGTCTAAGCCCATGGCGCACCGCGACGGCGACGGTTTCATCCGCTGCGAGTGCGGCCATGCCCACTGGGGTCTGCACGGTGCCGCAGGTTTGTTGCTCGTACGAACCGACTTAGAACAGCCGAGCGTGCTCTTGCAACTACGAGCCGGCTGGACACACGGCGGCGGCACGTGGGCTTTGCCCGGAGGAGCGCGCGACTCCCACGAAGACGTGATCGCTGCAGCACTGCGAGAAGCAGCTGAGGAAGTCGGCGTCGACCACTCGCGACTCGAGGTACGGCAGGTGTTCTCTGACGACCATGGCAATTGGCGTTACGACACGGTCATCGCATTCACCCAGGATGACGCTGGCATCTTTGCCGCCAATCACGAGACGAGCGACATCGAGTGGGTGCCTCTGCACGACGTGGCCGATTACGACCTACACCCGGGGCTCGCTGCCCACTGGACGACAATCGCCGAACTCGTGCGTCGCGAGCTGACCGCCTAGCGCGTCGAACTACAACGCGCGGGCGTAGAGCTCGTGCACATCGCCGCGAGTCGGGTACTTCGGTGTGTTCAAGATGATGAGGTCGCGCAACGCATCTTGCGTGAGGTCATTGATGTTGTCGCTCGTCGCACCCAGGTCGCGCAAACGCTTGTTGGTGCCGACCGTCGCCGACAACTTCTCTACTGCGGCGATGCCTGCTTCTGGATCGTGCTCCGAGCCGAGCGCTTCGCCGATGTCGGCGTAGCGGCGCGCCACCACGTCGCGGTTATAGCGCATCACGTGCGGGAGCATGGTGGCGAGCGTCTGGCCGTGCGCCTGGTGCAACTGACCCGAGATCGGGTGACCCGTGGCGTGCACCAGACCGAGCAGCGGGCCCGACGAGAACGCACGGCCGGCGAGGTGCGATGCAACCTGCATCTGCGCGCGCGCTTCGAGATCGCTTCCATTAGCGACTGCTTTCGGCAACCACTGGCCGGTGAGACGAATCGCGTGCAATGCGAGCGCATCGGCGAACGGGTTCGAGTTCGCTGACGTGTAGCACTCGATTGCATGCGTCAGTACGTCCATGCCACATGCCGCGGTACCGCGCGATGGCATGCCGACCGTCAAGGTCGGGTCGAGCAAGATCACCACCGGCGCAACTGTCGGGTTGCTGAAGGTCAGCTTGCGGTGCACCTTGGGGTTGGTGAGCGTGTCGGTGATGAGGCCACCACCGTTGGTCTCCGATGCGGTGCCCGAGGTAGTGGGAATCGCAATCGTCGGAAGACCGGGCTTCGAAGCCTGTGCCTTCGGAGCGAGCGTGCCGAAGTCGATTCGATCGTTTGCGTCGAGATTCGGGGCGAACGCGAGGTTCAGGTTGTCG
>RFOJ01000037.1 GCA_009926705.1 Acidimicrobiia bacterium | reverse complement strand
GCGACGATGACGCTCGCTGCTGCACGTTGCGGCTCGGTCTCCACGACATGCCGATCGAATCGAGCGACGCGCCGTCTGAACGTCGCCCACAGGCGCATGAACTCGTCACGCATCGTGGAGTCCGCGGTATCGCGAGTAGCGGTACGCATGTGCGAGGGCGCGCACGGCGCGCGGGCCGCTCGCAAAGCACATTCCCCCGAGGCGTCGCACCGTCTGCGGCCCGGCATTGTCTGGGTCGGAAACCGCGAGTTCGGTGGCGACGAGAATCGGCTTGCCGGTGTCGCGCGAAAGTTCATGTGCGGCAGTGGCGAAACGTTCGTCTTGTCGTTCGTGATAGTCGACGATGCGCGCCAAACCGTGTTCTGGGTGGAACCCGCCTTCGCGCATTAGACGAGCTTGGTTCGCCTGGATGCCGATGCCGAGGTACACCACCGCATCGACGGCAGACGACCTGGCGAGCACCTCGAGCACAGCGGGAATCGTGTCGCGTGTTTCTCCCCCGGCGCAGTCGACCGGGTTATTGCGCGACCATCGAGCGGGCAGCAGCGAGTCGAGTTTCTCCATCACGTCGGCGGGCAGCTCGGCCAATTGCAACACGCCGTCGCGGCTCAGCGCATCCGACGTGACGACGCCCCAGCCGCCCGCAGTGGTGAGGATCGCTACTCGGTTGCCGCGCGGCAGCGGCGCAGTCGACATGAGGGCTGCGGCGTCGAACGCTTCGTCGACGGTGTCGGCGCGCACGACTCCGAGCTGGCGACACAACCCATCGAATACCTTGATGTCTGACGCCATCGCCCCGGTGTGGCTCGCTGCGGCGCGTGCTCCCTCGGCGGATGCGCCTCCTTTCAGCATCACCACGGGCTTTCGCGAAGTCGCTCGCGCGAGCGCCTCGCGCAACCTGTGTCCGTCGCTCACGCCTTCGACGTACGACAACACAACCCGTGTTGCTTCGTCGCGCGACATCCATTCGACGAAGTCGGCCACATCGACTGCTGCGGCGTTGCCCGCCGAAACCGCGCGGGCGATGCCCACTCCTGTCGAGCGTGCGAGATTCATGAAGCTGCTCACGAAGTTGCCGCTCTGGCTGGCGATAGAGATGGAACCTCTCGGCGGATACGGCGCCACGATCTGGGCGCACAGTTGGCTCGGTGTGCTCACGACGCCTTGGCCGTTCGGGCCTGCGAGCAGCACGCCGTGCCGTTCCGCGGATGCCACCAAGCTGCGCTCTGCCGCCTTGCCAACCTCGTCTGCTTCGCCGTAGCCGGCCGACGTCACGAATGCTGCCTTGATGCCACGCTCGGCACACTGTGCGACGAGCGCTTCGTTGGCTGCCGCAGGAGTACAGAAGAAGGCGAGGTCGTACTCGCCACTCGGCAACTCAGCGAGTGACTCCACCGTCTGAATGCCGAGCACGTTCTCGCGCGAAAGATTGGTCGCAGCGACCTTGCCTTTGTAGCCGCTGGCCAACAAATTGTGTAGCGAGACGAAACCAAACTTGCCAGGGTGCGTCGAAGCTCCGAGCACCACGACGCCTCGCGGGTCAAAGAGCGCCTTAAACGATGTGTCATCGTGGCGAGGAATCTCGACGCTTGGTCTCGTGTTGGTCGCCGATTCGCCGAGCTCGATGAGCGCATCCACCACCACCGGCTCGCCGGCTGCGGTGACGATGACGGGATTGACGTCGATTGACATCACGTCGGCGCGAGCAGACCCCACACGTGCAACGGCATCGACGATCTTCCACAGAGCTTCACGATCTACTGGTCGCTGGTTGCGGAAATCTCCGTAGACCGACGAGGTCGCGAGCGAATCGAGCATGTCGTCGAGATCGTGTCGCTGAAGCGGGGCGAGGCGCATCTGTGTGTCGCCCAGCGCCTCTGCGGTCACTCCCCCTGCTCCGATGACGACCACCACTCCGAACGCCGGGTCGCGCACCATGCCGACGATCAGTTCTCTCGATCCGCCAACTTGCTCTGCCACGAGCAACGAGACGTCGCCGTCGTCGGCTCGTTTCTTGCCGAGCAGTTCGGTGGCAGCAGCCTCAACTGCCGCCTGGTCTCGTAAACCGAGCTTGACGAGACCGCGCTCGCTCTTGTGTGCCAGGCGCTCACCCACCAGTTTGACGACAACCGGAAATCCGATGTCCGCGGCGGCACGAGCTGCGCTCGATGCGTCGGCCACCACCACTTCTCGCGACACCCGGGCACCGTGCTGCGCAAGCGCCAGTTTTGAATCGTGTTCGCTCAACGTGCGAGCTCCAACCACGACGTCCAACGGTAGTGTTCCACGCTCATGCACATCGTCGCCGCGCTCTTCGTGGAGAACTTTGCGATGCGGCAAGTCGAAGGCCCGTCCACGCGAATCGACCTGACCGGGGTGTTCTTCTCGCAGGTGGCGCCGCAGCCTGTGCCGTTCACGTTGTCGCCTCACTTGGTGGTGCTCATTCATTGCCCGCCCACCGAATCGGGTGACGGCGTGTTGCAGGTGGTCTTCCAGCGGCCAGGCATCGACCCCGAGGCCACGCCGCCACTCGCGCAGAACGTGTCTCCGTTCCGGGTCGAGCCGGGCAAATTCACCTACCGACTCGTGCGTGCGGAACTACCGATCGAGGAATACGGACAAGTGCTCGCCCACTGCCGCATCGGCTTGGGTAGCTGGGTGCCGGTGCCGCTCACCGTGCTGCCTCCCGTCTCGGCCTGACGCCGCTTCGCTCGACGCGCGCATCCGTCACGATGTGAAGCGCGGCTGCGGTCGCGCCAACTATCGTCGCTGCCGTGGCGAAAGGGCTGACGAGCGAACAGGACCGTCTCGCCATCGCGATGATTCGCGGGTTGGCCATGGATGCACCGCTCGCGGCAAAGAGTGGTCACCAAGGCACCGCAATGGCGCTCGCGCCACTCGCTCATGTGCTGTACAGCCGAGTGATGCGCCACGATCCGCTGCAACCGGAGTGGTCGAACCGCGATCGATTCATTCTTTCGAACGGGCATGCGTCGATCTTGCAATACGCCGCTCTCTACCTCAACGGTTACGGGCTCGAACTCGACGACCTGCGCAAGTTTCGTCAATGGGGTTCGGCGACGCCGGGTCACCCTGAGCGCGGCCACACTGCCGGCGTCGAGGTGACGACCGGTCCGCTCGGCCAAGGTTTCGCCAACGCCGTCGGAATGGCAATCGCCGAACGCCACTTACGTGCGCGATTCGGTGCCGAGTTGCATGATCACCACGTCTTCGTCGTTGCCGGTGACGGCTGCTTCATGGAAGGCATCAGCCACGAAGCTGCATCGCTCGCTGGCCATCAGAAACTCGATCGGCTCATCTGTGTGTTCGACGACAACAAGGTCACCATCGACGGCTCCACCGATTTGTCGTGCAGCGACGACGTTGAGCAGCGCTTTCGATCGTACGGATGGAACGTCGTCGCACTCGGCGACGTTGCCGACAACCTTGACAGGCTCGAGCAGGCGCTCAACACGGCAAAGACGCACCGCGGATCCCCCACCCTGCTTGTCTTGCGCACGCACATCGGCACGCCGTCGCCCGACTTCACTGACGCCCCCGAAGCGCACGGCAATCCGTTCGGTGCCGCGCATGTGACCGCGACGAAGAAGGTGATGGGCATTCCCGACGAGCCGTTCTGGGTGGATGCCACGGTGGTCGAAGCCGTTCGTGCTCATGCCCGCGCACGCGGTGCCGCACTCACCTCGCAGCATTCGAAAGTGGCGGCGGGTGCCGGCAGCGAATGGCGCCAAGCATGGCAACCGCCGCGCAGCGACGACTGGAAGTCGCCGGCGCCGACCTTCGACCCGGCTGCGAGCATCGCCACTCGAGTCGCCGTGCAGAAGTCGATTGATGCGGCGCGCGATGACCTGCCGGGTCTCGTCGTCGGAGCAGCCGATCTCACCGGCAACACTGGCGCCAAGTTGTCAGGCGCGACGGCATTGTCGGCGGAGCACCCCGAAGGTCGCCAGCTGTACTACGGCGTGCGCGAGCATGCGATGGGCGCAATCGCAGTCGGCATGGCGTTGCACGGCGGTGTGCTACCGGCAGTGGGAACATTCTTCGTCTTTGCCGACTACATGCGGCCCGCGGTTCGTCTTGCCGCACTCTCGCGCGCCAAGGTGATCTTCGTCTTTTCGCACGACTCGGTCGGTGTCGGCGAAGACGGCCCGACACATCAGCCAGTCGAGCAACTTGCCTCGTTGCGCGTGATTCCGGGCCTGCGCGTCGTGCGCCCGGCAGACGCCAACGAAACGGCCAAAGCGTGGCGCCAGGCTTGCGACCACGACGGGCCCACCGCGCTCATCCTCTCGCGCCAGAACACTCCCGTCGTTACCGACGGTCGCGCCGTCGAACGTGGTGCGGCAATCGTGCGTGACGGCGACGGTTCGCCGCGCCTCATCTTGCTCGCCACCGGCGCCGAAGTGGCAGTAGCCGTCGAAGCCGCCAAAGTGCTCGCCGAAGGCGGCATGGACGTGCGAGTTGTGTCGATGCCGTGTCCGGAATTGTTCGCCGCGCAAGACCCCACGGTGCGCTCGCACGTGCTGCCAATCGGTGTACCCGTGCTTTCAATCGAAGCCGCGAGCACGTTCGGTTGGAGCACCTTCGCCGACGACTCGGTAGGCATCGACAGATTCGGCGCAAGCGCACCCGGCAACGTTGCCCTCGCACGACTCGGCATTTCTGTCGACAATGTCGTCGCTCGTGCGCGCGAGCTGCTTGATGCGATGGGGATGTGACGATGAACCCGTTGCGACGACTTTCCGCCGAGCAAGGTCAGAGCCCGTGGCTCGACAACTTGCGCCGTGGCTGGATCACCGGCGGCCAACTCGCAGCGTTGCGCGATCGCGGTGTACGCGGACTCACGAGCAACCCGACCATCTTCCAGAAGGCAATCCAAGGTTCTGCCGACTACGACCAACAGTTCGAGTCACTCGTTCGCAAGAAGACCGAACCAATTGACGCGTATTGGCAGTTGGTGCTGAGCGACATCGACGCGGCACTCGACGTGTTCGAGCCCGTCTATCGAGAGTCGAAAGGTGCCGACGGATTCGTGAGCGTCGAAGTCGACCCATCGCTCGCCCACGACGGCCCAGCCACGCTCGCGGCCGCGCGCGACCTGCATGAGCGAATCGCGCGACCCAACGTGATGATCAAGATTCCGGCGACGCAAGAAGGCCTGCCGGCGATCCGCCAGATGATTGCAGAGGGTCGCAGCGTCAACGTGACGCTCATCTTTAGTCTCGAGCGCTACGCCGCTGTGCTCGATGCGTACATCTCGGGGCTCGAAGACCGACTTGCATCGGGCGTGCGTGATCTCTCGAACATCGCATCGGTGGGTAGCTTCTTCATCTCCCGAGTCGACACCGAAGTCGACCGAAGGCTGGAAGCGATCGGCACACCCGCCGCGCTCGCCTTGCGCGGACAGGCAGCCATCGCCCAGGCGCGACTCGCCTATTCGCTGTTCCGCGAGAGGCACGAGGGTGCGCGGTTCCGTCGGGTCGCTATCTACGGAGCGCGCGTGCAACGACCGTTGTGGGCGTCGACGTCAACGAAAAATCCTGCCTACCGCGACACCTTGTACGTCGACGAGCTCATCGGCCCGAACACGGTGAACACGTTGCCTGACAACACGCTCGAGGCATTTGACGACCACGGCACGCTGGCGCGCACCATCGACGCCGATCCGCGCGGGGCTCGTCGCGCGTGGGACGACATCGCAGCGGCAGGCGTTGACTTGGCCGATGTCGCGGCACAGCTTGAACGAGAGGGCGTGTCGTCGTTTCAGAAAAGCTTCGACGAGCTCATCACGGCACTCTCCACCAAGGCTGCGACACTCCGCAGCAACTGACACCGCACAGCCGACAACCTCGCAGAATCGGCAACGCGACAAAGCCGACGACCCCGCAGGGTGCGCGGCCCAATCAGTCTTCGTGCTGCTCCATCCGCTCCAGGATCGAGATTGCCTTCTCCACGGCGCGACGCGCTTGCGTGATCGCCCGTTCTTCCTCGGGTCGCTTCGTTTCTCCCGCGCGAGAGGCCTCGCTCAGCACGCTGATGGCTCGGTCAGCCAAATCTTCAGAGACCGAACGCAACCGTGCGATCAGGTCGTCAAGATCGGCCATGGTGCGAAAGGTTACGCGCCCTTCTTGTTGGCGCGGCGGCGGTCTTCAAGGCCGAGGTGGCGCTTGCGAATGCGAATGTTCTTCGGCGTCACCTCGACGAGTTCATCGTCGGCGATCCACTCGATGGCCGACTCGAGGGAGTGAATGACGGGCGCGGCGAGCTTCACGCCGTCGTCGTGGCTGTGAGTGCGGATGTTTGTCTTTTCTTTGGCGCGCACGGCGTTGACGACCATCTCTTCGCCGCGCGAGCACTCGCCCACCACCATGCCCTCGTACACCTGGTCACCAGGCTCGATGAAGAGCGTTCCGCGCAACTGCAGGTTGTCGAGTGCATAGGCAGTGACTTGGCCGATGCGGTCGGCGATCATGGCGCCGCCGAGACGGTGTGGCACATCGCCAGCCCACGGCTCGAAGCCAGCGAAGCTCTGGTGAATGAGTGCAGTTCCTCGCGTGACGGTGAGCAACAGCGAACGGAAACCGATTAAGCCTCGCGACGGTGCGGTGAAGTGCACGATGGTGCGTCCTGCGTCGCCAGGTCGCATGTCGACGATTCGTCCGCGGCGTGGCGCCAACACTTGCGTGACTGCGCCGACGTGCTCGTCGGGCACGTCGATGGTGCCGCGCTCGAACGGTTCGTGCATCTTGCCGTTGATCTCTTTGGTGATGACCTCGGGGCGGCTTACTTGCAGTTCGTAACCCTCTCGACGCATGTTCTCGATCAGCACCGCGAGCTGCAGCTCGCCGCGGCCGGCCACTTCGAGCACGTCGGGTGAGTCGGTTTCGCGAAGTTTGATTGAGACGTTGCCGAGAATCTCGCGCTTCAGGCGGTCGTGCAAGTGGCGGCTCGTCACGAACGTACCTTCGCGACCTGCGAACGGCGAGTTGTTGACCGAAAAACTCATGCGCAGCACTGGTTCGTCGACCTCGAGGCGCGGCAAAGCTGTCGGCGACTCGGCGTCGGCGAGCGTGTCGCCCACTTCTACTTCGTCGATGCCGGCAACGATGAAGAGGTCACCTGCGCTGATCGACTCGGTCTCGGTACGCCCGATGCCTGTGAACTGCGAGAGGTGCGAGATGCGCCGCTTGAGCACGTTCGGCTGGCCCTCGACGGGCTTTGCCATCAGGGCGACGGTGTCGCCGCGGCGCAGCGTGCCGGCGTGCACTCGACCGATGGCAAGACGCCCGAGATAGTCGCTCGCATCGAGGTTGGTGACGAGGGCCTGCAACGGTGCCGACGCATCACCTTCAGGTGCAGGAATCGTGTCGAGAATCGCGTCCAAGAGTGGCACGAGGTCGGCGTCTGCGCCTGGCATGCCGACTCCCTTCATCGAGCGACCCTCGCGAGCA
>RFOJ01000036.1 GCA_009926705.1 Acidimicrobiia bacterium | reverse complement strand
CCGAACGTGCTTGCTCGCTGCGAAGTTCTGGCGACCATTACCTATCTCTTGCACCTCGTGAAGCAGGAGCCCGGTTATCGCCTCGACGACCAGGACCACTTCGCCAATCGCCGCGTACGCCCGGTTGGTGAACTCATCCAAAACCAAGTGCGCATTGGTCTTTCGCGCATGGAACGCGTCGTGCGTGAGCGCATGAGCTCGCAGGACCAGGACGGCATTTCGCCGCTCACCCTCATCAACGTGCGTCCGCTCGTCGGTGCGATCAAGGAGTTCTTCAACTCCTCGCAGCTGTCGCAGTTCATGGACCAGACGAACGCCTTGTCGGGTCTCACGCACCGCCGCCGCCTCTCGGCCCTCGGCCCTGGCGGTCTCTCGCGAGAGCGTGCTGGCTTCGAAGTGCGCGACGTGCACTTCTCGCACTACGGCCGCATGTGCCCAATCGAGACGCCGGAAGGCCCGAACATCGGTCTGCAGGGCGCGCTCGCGACCTACGCCCGCGTCAACCCGTTCGGCTTCATTGAGACGCCGTACCGCCGTGTGAAGAACGGCCGCGTCACCGACGAGGTGCGCTACATGGCCGCCGACGAAGAAGAGGAATACGTCATCGCCGAGGCGAACACTGCCCTCAATAAAGACGGCTCGTTCGTCGACCCGAAGGTGCTCGTGCGTCGCTCGCCGCAGGCAGCCACCCTCGAAGACCTGAAGAAGATGCTCGAGGCGGAGTCGTTCTTCGGTTCGACCACCGACTTGGCACTCGTCGACCCAGAACAAGTCGACTTCATCGACGTGTCACCGCGCCAGATCGTCTCGGTCGCGACGTCGCTGATTCCGTTCCTCGAACACGACGACGCCAACCGCGCCTTGATGGGTGCGAACATGCAGCGTCAGGCAGTGCCGCTCGTGCGCGCCGAAGCGCCGTTCGTCGGCACTGGCGTCGAAGCACGTGCCGCACGTGACGGAGCCGACCTCGTGCTCGCTCGCGACAACGGCACCGTCGAACTCGTCACCGGCGACCGCATCGTCGTGCGCTACGACGACCTGCCAAAGAAGGACCACGAGCACGACCTCGTCAAGTTCCGTCGTTCCAACCAGGACACGACCATCAACCAGATCCCGCGCGTGCGCGAAGGCCAGAAAGTGAAGAAGGGCGACCTCCTCGCCGACGGCCCGAGCACCGACCAGGGCGAGTTGGCGCTGGGCAAGAACTTGCTCGTCGCACTCATGCCGTGGGAGGGCTACAACTACGAAGACGCAATCATCATCTCTGAGCGTCTCGTCAAAGAAGACGTGCTCACCTCAATCCACGTGAAAGAGCATGAGGTTGACTCGCGCGACACGAAACTGGGACCAGAAGAAATCACCCGCGACATTCCGAACTTGTCGGAAGACATCGTGGCCGACCTCGACGACCGCGGCATCATCCGCGTCGGCGCCGAAGTGGCCCCTGGAGACGTGCTTGTCGGCAAGGTGAGCCCGAAGGGCGAGACCGAGCTGACGCCCGAAGAGCGCCTCTTGCGCGCCATCTTCGGTGAAAAGGCCCGCGAAGTGCGCAACACGTCGCTGAACGTGCCGCACGGCGAGTCGGGCAAGGTCATCAACATCGAGGTGCTCCAGCGCGTGAAGGACGACGGCTCCGACGGCGACGAACTCCCCCCTGGCGTCAACGAGCTCGTTCGCGTCTACGTGGCGCAGAAGCGCAAGATCAGCGTGGGTGACAAGCTCGCGGGTCGCCACGGCAACAAGGGCGTCATCTCCAAGATCCTCCCGGTCGAAGACATGCCGTACCTCGACGACGGCACTCCGGTTGACATCATCTTGAACCCGCTCGGCGTGCCGAGCCGCATGAACATCGGCCAGGTGCTCGAAGCGCACCTCGGTTATGGCGCGCGTTGGGGTTGGAAGGATGCCAAGACCGGCAAGACCATTGGTGATACGCCGCTTCGTGGCACCGAGACCAAGACCCGCCCTGTTACCTCACCGAGCGTGTACGTGGCGACACCCGTCTTCGACGGTGCGCACTGGGACGAAGCATCCGGCGAATCGGTGCACTCGACCATCCAGCAGGTGCTCGGCTCAATCAACCCAGAGAGCGTCGACGGCAAGCGTCTCGTCGGCCAGGACGGCAAGGTCCGCCTGCGCAACGGACGCACCGGCGAGTACTACGACAACCCGATCACCGTCGGGTACATGTACATGCTCAAGCTGCACCACTTGGTGGACGACAAGATCCACGCGCGCTCGACTGGTCCGTACTCGATGATCACCCAGCAGCCGCTCGGTGGCAAAGCACAGTTCGGTGGTCAGCGCTTCGGAGAGATGGAAGTGTGGGCACTCGAGGCGTATGGCGCCGCGTACTGCTTGCAGGAAATTCTCACCCTGAAGAGCGACGACGTGTTCGGCCGCGTGCACGTGTACGAGTCGATCGTGAAGGGCGCCAACCTGCCAGAGCCCGGCGTGCCGGAGAGCTTCAAGGTGCTCATGAAAGAGATGAAGGCGCTCTGCCTCGACGTCGAAGTGTTGCGCGAAGACGGCCGCCCGGTCGAACTCGCCGACCTTGACGAAGACATCTACAAGACACAGAAAGAACTTGGCATCAACCTCACCCGTCCCGAGCGCGGTTCTGACGCAGACGATCGTTTGCGCCAGGGCTCGTTCTAAGTAAAGGAACACGCACGAACATGACCGACACGGCAGTTCCCGCAGCAACGCCCGCGACCGAGGTCAACGACTTCCGACAGATGCGCATCGGCCTCGCAACGGCCGACGACATCCGTTCGTGGTCGTACGGCGAGGTGAAGAAGCCTGAGACCATCAATTACCGCACCCTGCGTCCGGAGCGCGACGGTCTGTTCTGTGAGAAGATCTTCGGACCAACCCGCGACTTCGAATGCGCTTGCGGCAAGTACAAGCGCGTCAAGTTCAAGGGCATCATCTGCGACAAGTGCGGCGTCGAGGTCACTCGTTCGCGCGTGCGTCGCGACCGAATGGGTCACATCGAGCTTGCTGCTCCGGTCGTGCACATTTGGTACCTGAAGGGCACCCGTTCGTGGTTGGCCTACTTGTTGAGCGGTCTCGAGCCGCGCGACGAGATGAAGGCCAAGCAATTGGAGAAGGTCATCTACCTCTCGGCTTGGCTGGTGAGCACCGTCAAGTACGACGAGTTGCATGAGATGAAGCCGGAACTCGAGAAGGAGTATCTCGAGGACAAGGAAGAAATCGCCAAGCGCCGCGATGCGTACGTGAAGCAGCGTCAGAAGGACGCCGAGGCTGAACTCGCACAGTTGGTGAAGGATGGTGCCAAAGACACCGAGGTGAAGAACCGCCAGAAGCAGATCGAAAAAGACATCGAAGCGTTGCAGAAGACTGCCAACGACGAAATCGACCTTCTCGACCGCGCCTGGACCACGCTCGGCGAGTTGTACCCGCGCATGATCATCGAAGACGAGAACCTCTGGCGCGAACTCGTCGACCGCTACAGCGACTACTTCACCGGGGGCTCGGGTGCCGAAGCCATCAAGGCGCTCATCGACTCGCTCGACTTCCAGAAAGACGAAGTCGAACTTCGCGACGCGATTGCCAACGGTTACAAGGGCAAGCCGCTCTCCGCACAACGCAAGACCAAGGCCATCAAGCGTCTCAAGATCGTCGCGTCATTCAACAAGCGCGATGAGAACGGCCGCCTGGTCAACGATCCGAAGGCGATGATCCTCGATGCAATCCCGGTGATCCCGCCCGATCTGCGCCCGATGGTGCAGCTTGACGGTGGTCGATTCGCAACGAGCGACTTGAACGACCTCTACCGACGTCTCATCAACCGCAACAACCGTCTGCAGCGCTTGCTCGAATTGGCGACGCCGGAGATCATTCTCAATAACGAGCGCCGCATGCTGCAAGAGGCAGCCGACGCGTTGTTCGACAACGGTCGTCGCGGTCGCCCAGTCACCGGCGCTGGCAACCGCCCGCTCAAGTCGCTCTCGGACATGTTGAAGGGCAAGCAAGGCCGATTCCGCCAGAACTTGCTCGGCAAGCGCGTCGACTACTCCGGTCGCTCGGTCATCGTCGCTGGTCCGACGCTGCGCCTGCACCAGTGCGGTCTGCCGAAGCTGATGGCACTCGAGTTGTTCAAGCCGTTCGTCATGCGCAAGCTCGACGACCGCGGTTTGGCGCAGAACATCAAGTCGGCCAAGCGCATGGTCGAGCGCCGTCACCCGCTCGTGTGGGACGTGCTCGAAGAAGTCATCAAGGAACATCCGGTGTTGCTCAACCGCGCACCGACCCTGCACCGACTGGGTATCCAGGCATTCGAGCCGGTGCTCGTCGAAGGCAAGGCAATCCACCTGCACCCGCTCGTCTGCACGGCGTTCAACGCCGACTTCGACGGCGACCAGATGGCCGTGCACCTTCCGTTGTCGCTTGAGGCGCAAGCCGAAGCGCGTGTGCTCATGTTGTCGGCCAACAACTTGTTGTCGCCCGCGTCGGGTCGTCCGATCGTGGCACCGAACCAGGACCTCATCATCGGTGGCTACTACCTCACGCAGATGATCGAAGGCCGCGCAGGGGAGGGCCGTGCGTTCCGCACGATGTCAGAGCTCGACAACGCGCTCGACGCGAACCTCCTCACGCTGCATTCGAAGATCCACTGGTACGGCTCGACGGTCAAGAAGCCGCTCGAGACGACGCCGGGTCGCTTGATCATGGAAGAGGCGTTCCCAGAGGGCTACGTCGCCCGATTCGGTCACATCGACAAGGCGCTCGGCAAGGCTGCGTTGGCGGAGATCGTGGAGCGCTTGAGCGACCACTATCCGAAGTCCACCGTGTCGGTTGCACTCGACCGCATCAAGTCGCTGTGCTACCGCTACGCGAGCAAGAGCGGTCTCACATTCTCCATCAACGACATCAAGGCCCCGACCGAGAAGAAGAAGATTCTCGAGTCGTACGAAGAAAAGGCCGAGAAGGTCGAGACGCAGTTCCGCCGCGGCATCATCACCGATGGTGAGCGCCGTCAGCAAGAAGTGCGCATCTGGTCGGATGCCACCAATGACGTGATGGGTGCGATGCAGCAGTCGTTTAAGAACGACCGCTTCAACCCGATCGACATGATGGTCGGTTCGGGCGCGCGCGGCAACATGACCCAGCTGCGTCAGATCGCCGGCATGCGCGGTCTCGTGGCCAACCCGCGCGGTGACATGATTCCGCGCCCGATCAAGAGCAACTTCCGCGAAGGTCTCGCGACCCTCGAATACTTCATCGCCACTCCTGGTGCGCGTAAGGGTCTCGTCGACACCGCGCTGCGCACCGCCGACTCGGGTTATCTGACCCGCCGTCTGCACGACGTGGCGCAGGAACTCATCGTCCGCGAGGACGACTGTGGCACGAGCCAGGGCATCTGGGTGGAAGACGTCCTTGCCGACACTTCCAGCAAGCGCAACTGGCTTGAGACGCGCCTCTTTGGTCGCTCGCTGCACGCCGACGTGACGCTGTCGAACGGCAACGTCCTTGCGCGCAACAGCATCGTTGGCGACGCCGAACTCGCCCTCCTGCGCGACGACCCGAAGGTCACTCGCGTGCGCGTGCGCTCGGTGTTGACGTGCGAGTCGAAGAACGGCATCTGTGCCAAGTGCTACGGCCGTTCACTTGCAACCGGCAACGCCATCGAACTCGGCGAAGCGGTCGGCGTGATCGCTGCCCAGTCGATTGGTGAACCGGGAACCCAGCTCACCATGCGTACGTTCCACACCGGTGGTGTGGCAGGCAAGGACATCGCCGGCGGTCTGCCGCGCGTCGTTGAATTGTTCGAAGCGCGCCACCCGAAGGGTGCGGCGACGCTCGCTCGCGCGACCGGCACGGTGCGCATCGGCGACGACGACGGCAAGGGATTGCTCGTCAAGATCATCGACGACAACGGCGAAGAAGTGTCGTTCCAGATGCCGTCAGGCAGCAAGCTGAAGGTGAAGGACGGCGACTCCGTCGTCGCCGGTCAGTTGCTCACCGACGGCCCGATCGACCCGAAGGAACTGCTGGAGATCAGCGGTATCCGTGACGCGCAGAACTACATCGTCGACGAGGTTCAGCGCGTGTACCGCGACCAGGGTGTTGCGATCCACGACAAGCACATCGAGTTGATCATCCGCCAGATGACGCGCCGCTACATCGTGCAGGATCCGGGTGACACGCCCTTCTTGCCCGGTGAGCGCATCGATGCTCGCGTCCTGCGCGAGACCAACGACGCATTGTCGAAGGAAGGCAAGCGCACCGCCGAAGGTCGCCCAGAACTGATGGGCATCACCAAGGCGGCGATCTCGACGGACTCGTGGCTCTCGGCCGCGTCGTTCCAGGAGACGACCCGCGTCTTGACCGAAGCCGCTATCGACGGCCGCAGCGACTCGCTCATCGGCTTGAAGGAGAACATCATCATCGGCAAGGTCATTCCTGCCGGTACGGGTATGGACTCCTACAACCTCTTCGGTATCGACTACCCGGGCTACGTGCGACCGCAGTCGCACACCACCGACGGAGACGAAGGTGTCGAAGTGGACGAGTCAGTCTTCGGTGCGTCGTCGGCGACATCTGCGACGAGCAGCGCCCTCGCCGACTTCCAAGCCGTGATGGGTGCTGGTTCGACGACCTCAACCGACGAGGCGGGGGACGAGCCGTCCGAAGAGTCCGACGCCGAATAGTCGGCCGACGACGCTGACCTTCGGTACGACACGGCAACCTAAACCGTCGCTGCCATCGCGTCTTTGCGGGGGTTGGCGACCTCGCAGGCTGCCCCATAGGCTGTAGCGCTCGCTGCGCGCGACCTTCTGGGTCGCCTCAGCTGGGTGAAAGTCAGTGCCCGTTATCCCTACGAAAGAAAGCAATCGGTTTTTCGCGTGCCCACCATCCAACAGCTGATCCGCCAAGGCCGCAGCTCGAAGTCGTCCAAGACCAAGACGCCCGCCTTGAAGGGTTCGCCACAACGCCGTGGTGTCTGCACACGCGTGTTCACCACGACCCCGAAGAAGCCGAACTCCGCATTGCGCAAGGTCGCGCGTGTGCGCTTGACCAGCGGTATCGAAGTCACCGCATACATTCCGGGTGAGGGCCACAACTTGCAGGAGCACTCGATCGTGCTCGTGCGCGGCGGTCGCGTTCGCGACCTGCCGGGTGTCCGTTACAAGATCATTCGCGGCGCGCTCGATGCGTCCGGCGTGAAGGATCGCAAGCAGGCGCGCAGCCGTTACGGCGCGAAGCGCTCGAAGTAGAGGTCGTCATGTCGCGCAAAGGTCCAGCCGTACGCAGCGAGTTGCTCGCCGATCCCGTTTACCATTCCACGCTCGTCACGCAAGTCGTCAACAAGGTCATGTTGCACGGCAAGAAGAGCACGGCCGAGCAGATTGTCTACGGCGCGCTCAGGATGATTGAACAGAAGACGAGCAGCGAACCACTCGCGACGCTGAAGCGTGCGATTGACAACGTGAAGCCGCCGCTCGAAGTGCGTAGCCGCCGCGTCGGTGGCGCCACCTACCAGGTTCCGGTCGAAGTGAAGCCTCGTCGCTCGACGACGCTCGCCATTCGCTGGGTTGTTGACAATGCTCGCGACCGCCGCGAAAAGACCATGGCCGAATGCCTCGCCAACGAGCTGATGGACGCCTCCAACGGCGTCGGCGCGTCGATGAAGAAGCGCGAAGACATGCAGAAGATGGCGGAAGCCAACAAGGCCTTCGCTCACTACCGCTGGTAACGATC
>RFOJ01000035.1 GCA_009926705.1 Acidimicrobiia bacterium | reverse complement strand
GCTCGTCGCTGCGATCGACACGCCCGAGCAGCTCGCTGCTGCACAATCGGTGTCGCAGGCGCTCGCTTCGACGCCCGGCGTGGCCTTCGCATCGCCCGCAGTGCCGAACGACGCCGCTTCGCCGAGTGCCGTGTTGTGGACTCTGTATCCGACCTCTGCGCCGCAGTCAGAAGAGGCAGCGAACCTCGTCAGCTCACTACGTGACACGGTGCTTCCGCAGGCTGTCGGAGACAGCAGTCTTGCCGTAAAAGTGACCGGCAGCGTGGCAGTCAACGTCGACTTCAGCGGATACCTGGCCGATCGCCTCCCGACCTTCTTTGCCGTCGTGCTTGCGCTGTCGTTCGTGCTGCTGATGGCAGTGTTCCGTTCGTTGCTCGTGCCGTTGAAGGCCGTGATCATGAACCTGTTGTCAATCGGCTCCGCCTACGGTGCCGTCGTCGCCGTATTCCAGTGGGGTTGGGGTTCGTCGCTCGTCGGTTTGGGTGGCAGCGCACCGATTGACCCGTGGTTGCCGGTGATGATGTTCGCCATCGTGTTCGGCCTGTCGATGGACTATGAAGTCTTCTTGCTCTCCCGTGTGAAAGAGGAGTACGACCGCACTGGTGACAACGAGCTCGCGGTTGCCGACGGTCTCGCCAACACCGCCCGCGTCATTACCGCAGCAGCGGCAATCATGGTGTTCGTCTTTGGCAGCTTCGTACTCGAGCCGGACCGCAGCATCAAGATGTTTGGCTTCGGTCTAGCGGTAGCGGTGTTTCTTGACGCCACCATCGTGCGCATGCTGCTGGTTCCTGCGACGATGGAATTGCTTGGCGACCGTAACTGGTGGCTGCCGCGTTGGCTCGAGCGTCTCTTGCCCAAGATTGACGTCGAAGGTTCGTCGCACGCCGAGGGCAAAGACGGTGCCGACCCCGATTTCGAACTGGAAGTCGAAGCCGTGCTCAGCGACGACGCTGGCGCTCGAAAGCGCTGAGCACCGCCCGCAACGAAGCAGTAATCGTGCTCGGGTGTACGCCGACTCCCCAGCACACCTCGCCCGACTCATTGGCGCTCTCGATGTAGGCGACCGCAGTCGCTTCTGAACCCTGGCTGAGGGCGTGCTCGACGTAGTCCTTCACATCGAACTTCACCCCGAACTCGCGGCGGAGCGCCTGTACGAAGGCGTCGATTGGGCCGTTGCCGTCACCCTGCAGGGTCATCCGCTTGCCTTCCACGTCGAGTTGCGCCGTGATGCTCGTGGTGCCGTCGCTTGTGCTGCGCATCTCGTGGCTGGAGAGCGAATAGCGCGGCACACTCGGCAGGTACTCCTTTTCGAAGGCCTGCCACATCACGTCGGGCGCGATCTCGGTACCCGAGTCTTCGGTGATGTGCTGGATGGTGCGCGAGAACTCGATCTGCAAGCGGCGCGGCAGCTCGAAACCGTGCTCGGTCTTCATCACGTAGGCGACGCCGCCCTTGCCTGACTGGCTGTTCACGCGGATGACTGCTTCATAGGTGCGCCCGACATGCTTGGGATCGAGCGGCAGGTACGGCACTTCCCATTTGCTGTAATCGTCGGGCAGGGCATCAAGACCCTTCTTAATCGCGTCTTGGTGGCTTCCAGAGAACGCGGTGTAGACGAGGTCGCCGGCGTAAGGCTGGCGCTCGGGCACCGGCAAACGGTTGCAGTACTCCGCGTCGCGCCGCAGTGCGTCGATGTCGCTCATATCCAACATCGGGTCGACACCGTTCACGAACAAGTTCATTGCCAGGGTGACGACGTCGACGTTGCCGGTGCGCTCGCCGTTGCCAAACAGCGTGCCCTCAACTCGATCGGCGCCGGCCATCACGCCGAACTCCGCCGCAGCGACGGCACAACCGCGGTCGTTGTGCGGATGCAACGACAGGACAATGCTGTCGCGCTGCTTGATGGTGCGACCGAACCACTCGATGACATCGCCGTACACGTTGGGCGAGTAGCACTCGACCGTTGCAGGAAGGTTGAGGATGAGTGGATCCTGCGGCGTGGGCTTGATGACGTCCATCACGGCTTCGCAGATCTCGACGGCGAAATCGGGCTCGGCGAGCGTGAAACTCTCGGGCGAGTACTCATAGCGCACCCTCGTGCCCTTCACGCTCGGCTCGAGCGATTTGCACAGCTTGGCGGCATTGACGGCGATGTCGACGATGCCCGGTTTTTCCAAGCCGAACACCACGCGACGCTGCAGCGGGTTGACGGAGTTGTAGAAGTGCACGATGGCCTGTTTGGCGCCGCGGATGCTCTCGTAGGTTCGCTCGATGAGTTCTTTGCGCGACTGCACCAGCACCTGAATGGTGACGTCATCAGGGATGAGGTCGTTGTCGATGATGTGACGAACGAAGTCGAAGTCGGGTTGGCTCGCTGAGGGGAAGCCCACCTCGATTTCCTTGAAGCCCATCTTCACGAGGGTCTTGAACATCCGTAGTTTTCGCTCGGGGTCCATCGGGTCGATGAGGGCTTGGTTGCCGTCGCGCAAGTCGACCGAGCACCACAGCGGTGCTTTGTCGATGGTGCGGTTGGGCCACGTGCGGTCGGTGAGCACGATCGGCACATAGGCGGCGTACTTCTCGAAGGGCATCTTTCTCGGGTTGCTGGGTGCTGGTGCCATGTGGTGCTGTCGTTTCTGTGTCGTTGTGTGTCGTTGTGGAAGTTGCTGATGATTCGGCGATGCTGCTGAAAAAGAAAAACTCCCGGCCTTTCGGCTCGGGAGTGTTCGCGACGTCGGCGATATGCGGCCGACGCCGCTACGTAAGGAGGAGGCTCAGAGCTCGTCGCATCGCATAGGTCAGCGTATCGGTACGCCCACCCGGGTTGCCCACGTCAGAGAGCCGTGGCGACGCAACCGCTCGACGTGCGTTAGACCGCGCGCGACCTAGCGACGCGACTTAGACCGCGCGCGGCGTGGGCACGAGGAAATTGGCGAACTGCCATGGATCGGTGCTGTCGAGCCGCGTGGGGCCGTTTCCGAAACCGGGGAAGAGGTCGTTGCGGTTCTTCAGCGGGTCCCAGTCGACGGCTGCCGAGTGGAACGTGCCGAGATAGGGGTAGGCCACTTTCAGCACGTCTTCGTGGGGCAGATCATCGGGCACGCGGATGCCTGCCGACGGGTTGTTCATCATCCAGCACGCGGCGGCAACGACCGAGCAGGCGACCTGCAGGGTGGTGGCGCTCTGGCCCGGCAAAATCGCCCGCGCCTCGTCGATGCTGAGCAGTGATCCCGTCCACCACGACTTGTAATCGTGGCCCATCAGCAGCACACCGAGTTCGTCACGACCCGACTCGATTTCGTTGTTCAAGATGCGCTGACCGGATTGCATCTTCCAGTTGCGCATTCGCAATTCGTGCACGCTCATGATTGCCGCATCGGTCGGACAGTACGAGTAGTGCACGGTGGGGCGGTACTTCGCGCTGCCGTCGTCGTTCCACACGGTGAGGTGGTCGCTCATCGTGTAGGCCTCGCCGTGGCGGATGACCATGCCCAAGATTTCTCCCGCGGGCACCCATGAGCGAACCCACGTCTCCATGCCTGGCTGGGCTAGGGCAATCTGGTTACACGGGCCGTCGTCATCATGCACGTGGGCGTTGTGCGGCAGGTAGCGCTCGTGCGTGCCCCAGCCCATCTCGGCTGGTGCGACACCTTCTTCGTAGAAGCCTTCGATCGACCACGTGTTCACGAACTCGTCGACTCGCTTGGGCTGGCTCGTAATCTGCGTGTCGCGCTCGCTGATGTGGATCACCTTGGTGCCCGTCAGCATCGCCAGCGTGTTGTAGCGCTTGTCGGCGAGCGCGCCTTCGATGAACTTCGCCCGGTCGCCGGCCTTCTTGTCTTTGAGCAACGAGGTCGCAATCTCGGTGAGAGCACGCTTGGCGAAGTGGCTCACGAGGCCAGGGTTGGCGCCGTGTTCGAGCACCGCCGACGGGCCGTTGTTATCCGGCCACGATTCGATCATGCGGCGGATGCTCTGGTGTCGCACGTAGAGCGTGCGCTCGAGCGGCGGCGTGTTGTGCATGTCGTAGTACGGGTCCCACAGCTCCACGCTGGTGTTCAGGTAGCGCACGCCATGATCGCGGCACCACGAGAGAATGGTGGGGCAGTCGATGTTCCAGGCGAGATCGAGGATGAGGTCGCCCTGGCTTACGCGAGCGGAGAGAAACTCATCGAGATTCTCTTTGGTGACTCGACCGTGCTCATACTTCACGCCGGCGGCGAGCGAGTCGGCCACGCGGCTGCGATTGTCGACGAAGTCGACGATGGTGATGCTGGCGGGCGGCAGTTTCACGTCGCGCACGAGGATGGGCACCGTGGCCTGAGCAACGGAACCACAACCCAAGACGAGTGTGCGGTTCGGTCGGTGCGTACCGACCTTGGAGAGGTCGATGGTCACGAGCGTCGTCGCGGCTTGCGAGTGCGACTCACGACTGGTGCGCTTTCGAGCATCGTCTGCAGCGACGCTTCGAACACCGGATCGCTCGGAATCAACAACGCTTGCCAGTCGTAGGACGGGCCTTTTCGACCGTTGCTTGCGTCATCGAGCACCACGCGGCCCAGCGGCGTCGCAGTAGTTGTGGATCGTGTGGTCATCGTGGCACCCCCGTTTCGAAGTTGTCGTGTGTTCGCTGCTGCGACGGTGGTTGCAACAACGAGGTAGCAACATAGCGAGTTCTGCAGGCGCTGTCTACTGGCTGACTTGTCAGCCGATACTGACTCACGAGTCAGTATCGGGCGACAACGCACCGATGGGGTTGACGTCGGGTCGGTCGTGATGAGCGGCGTGCCGACCAGGCCGTGCGCACACTGCACTCGTAGCATGACATCAGTAGATGACGTCCCCCACAGCGTTCGCCGCTCTCGGCGTTCCACCCCAAGTTGATGCCGGTCTCGCCGCCGCAGGTTTCTCCGCACCGTTCGCAATCCAGACCGAGGCGATTCCCGTCGCCCTGACGGGTGTCGACCTCTGTGGAAGGGCCCGCACCGGTTCGGGCAAAACTCTGGCTTTTGGCGTGCCAATGCTCTCGCGCATCGACGCCGCCGCCGGGCCCCGCGCTCCGCGCGGACTGGTGCTGGTGCCCACTCGCGAGCTCGCCCTGCAGGTGGCCGAGGTGCTCGCCCCAATCGGTGCGAAGTGCGCTCGTCGGGTGCTCGCGGTCTACGGCGGTGCCTCACGCGACGACCAGATTGCGGCCCTGAAGGAGGGTGTCGAGCTCGTCGTCGCCACGCCACTGCGCCTCATTGACCTGCTGAAGGAAGAAGAGCTCACGCTCTCTGGTGTGCAGGTCGTGGTGATCGACGAAGCCGACCGCATGGCCGACGAAGGTTTCATGCCGCAGGTGGAGTGGGTGCTACGCAAGGTCACCTCACCGCACCAGACGATGCTGTTTTCCGCCACACTCGACGGCCAAGTCGGCAACCTCGTGCGTCGCTACATGAACGACCCGCGCGAGGTGTCAATCGACGCCCCGACGGCCACCGTCGGCACCATGCGGCACTTGTTCTTGGCGGTGCACCGCATGGACAAAGACCGCGTCGTCGCCGCAGTCGCTGACGGTGCCGGCAAGACGGTGGTGTTCTGCGACACCAAACGGCTGTGCGACAAAGTGGCTGAGTCGCTGCAGAAACTGAAGGTCAAAGCATCGGCGCTGCACGGCGACATGTCGCAGGCAGCCCGCGAGAAGTCACTCGCCAAGTTCGCAGACGGCACGCTCAACGTGCTGGTGGCTACCGACGTGGCAGCACGCGGTATCGACATCGACGACGTCGCCGCCGTGGTGCACTACGAGCCGCCCATCGACGTGAAGACCTACTTGCACCGCTCGGGTCGCACCGCGCGCGCGGGACGCGATGGTTGGGCAGTAACCCTGGCGGAATACAACCAGCACACGACGTGCCGCATCATTCAGCGCGGTTTGCGTCTCGAGCCGCAACCGCCAATTGAGGTGTTCTCCAACGACAAGCGCCTCGCCGACTTGTCGCTGTTTCTCGCGCCTGCGACCGCCTGAGACGTCGTCACCTCGCACTGAAGCTGCGAGGCTCGCAGCAGGTCGGAGCGATTGAACTCGGCGGCTACAGCCAGGCCGGGCGACGCGACTCGTAGTCGTCAATCGCCGACTTGTGAGCGAGGGTGATGCCGATGTCGTCGAGACCCTCCAGAAAACGTTCGCGGGTGGACGCGTCAAGTGCGAACGAATAGGTGAGACCTCGCGACGGCACTTCGACCGTGAGTCGTTCGACGTCGACGGTGATCTCTGTTTGCGAGTCGGCTTCGATTGCTGCCCACAACGCCTCGACCGCCTTCGTGTCCAGCACCACGGGTACGAGACCATTCTTGGTGCAGTTGTTGCGGAAGATGTCGCTGAAGCTCGGTGCGATGACGACGTCGAAGCCGTACTGCTGCAACGCCCACACCGCATGCTCGCGCGATGAGCCGACGCCGAACGACGGACCGGCGACGAGGATGCTTGCGCCTGCGTAGCGCTCGTCGTTGAGAACGAAATTGCGGTCGTCGCGCCAGGTGGAGAAGAGACCCTTTTCAAAGCCAGTGCGTTCGACGCGCTTCAGCCACTCCGCGGGAATGATCTGGTCGGTGTCGACGTCGCTGCGCTTCAGCGGCACTGCACGACCCGAGACGACTCGAACCTTCTTCATTGCGCGGTGACCTGCGAGGCAAGTGCGCGGTTCATGCGAGATCTTTCGGGGTGGCGAAGTGGCCAGTGAGTGCTGTTGCGGCTGCGACTGCGGGTGAAACAAGGTGCGTGCGACCGCCGCGACCTTGACGGCCTTCGAAGTTGCGGTTGCTCGTCGAGGCCGCGCGCTCTTGCGGAGCGAGTTTGTCGGGGTTCATCGCCAGGCACATCGAGCAACCCGGCTCGCGCCAGTCGAAGCCGGCGTCAATGAAGATGCGGTCGAGGCCTTCTTTCTCTGCCTGTTGTTTGACCGCGTGGCTGCCCGGCACCACCATCGCACGCTTCACTTTGACCTTGCGACCCTTTGCGACCTCTGCGGCGGCGCGCAGGTCTTCGATACGGCTATTGGTGCACGACCCGATGAAGACGGTGTCGACCGCGATGTCGCGGATGCGTGTGCCCGCAGCGAGACCCATGTAGTCGAGAGCGCGGGCGACCGTGTCGCGAGCGGTGGCGTCAGAGAAGTCATCGGGTGACGGAACAATCGCGTCGATCGAGGCGACCTGTGCAGGGTTGGTGCCCCACGTGACGTGTGGTGAGAGCGAACTCGCGTCGATGGAGACGCTCTTGTCGAAGTGTGCCGACTCGTCACTGCGCAGCGTGCGCCAATCGTCAAGGGCGGCTTCCCACTTCTTGCCGCGTGGCGCGTGGGCGCGACCCTCGAGGTAGGCGAACGTGGTGTCGTCAGGCGCGACGAGGCCGGCGCGCGCGCCTGCTTCGATCGACATGTTGCACACCGTCATGCGACCTTCCATCGAGAGTGCACGTATCGCCGAACCGCGGTATTCGATGACGTGCCCGATGCCGCCGCCGGTGCCGATGCGGCCGATAATCGCCAAGATGATGTCCTTTGCGGTCACACCGGCGGGCAACGTGCCGTCGACCGACACGCTCATCCACTTGGGTCGCGACTGCGGGAGCGTTTGGGTGGCGAGTACATGTTCGACCTCAGACGTGCCGATGCCGAACGCGAGCGCGCCGAACGCGCCGTGCGTTGCGGTGTGGCTGTCGCCGCAGACGATGGTCATGCCTGGCAGCGTGCGGCCTTGTTCGGGGCCGATGACGTGCACGATGCCTTGACCTGCGTCGCCCATCTTGTAGAGCGTGATGCCGAACTCGGCGGCGTTCTTGCGCATCACTTCGAGCTGTTTGGCGGAGATCGGGTCGGCGACCGGAAGGTGGATGTCTTTGGTTGGCACGTTGTGGTCTTCGGTGGCGACGGTGAGGTCTGGTCGGCGAACCCGGCGGCCGTTGATGCGCAGGCCGTCAAAGGCCTGCGGGCTCGTCACTTCGTGCACGAGGTGCAAGTCGACGTAGAGCAGTTCGTTGCCGTTGCCGTCGCGGTGCACGACGTGGCGGTCCCACACTTTTTGCGGGAGGCTCTCCAACGTCACCGTTCCATTCTGCC
>RFOJ01000034.1 GCA_009926705.1 Acidimicrobiia bacterium | reverse complement strand
ACGCGCGACTGAAGGCACGCGCCATCTGCGACGCCACAGGAATGCCCGCGGTCGCCGACGACACGGGGCTCGAAGTCGACGCACTCGACGGCGCCCCTGGTGTGCACACCGCGCGATACGCGGGGGAGAACGCGACCTACGCCGACAACCGCGCCAAGATGCTCGAAGCACTTCGCGGTGTCGATGCGCTGCGTCGCACCGCACGGTTTCGCACTGTCGCTCTCGTCGCATACCCCGACGGCACCGAGCGTTGGGCAGAGGGCGTCTGTGAAGGCGTCATCGCCGAGCACGAGCGTGGCGCGCGGGGTTTTGGGTACGACGCGGTGTTTGCGCCGCGAGACGGCAACGGTCTCACCTTTGCTGAGATGTCGATTGAAGAAAAGCACGCACTCGGGCACCGAGGTCGCGCATTTCGCGCTCTCGCCGAAGTGTTGCGCAGATAACTCATCGCAATTACCCAACCGCACTTGACGCGCGTGGCGCCTCGATTACCAGCCGCGCAGGTCGATCGGCCAGCGGTCGAGCACGTCGTCGCCGCGTACGAGCCACATGTGTTCGTGCATCGCCATCGTCGGGTCGACGTGCGCGGGGATTACTCGAACTCGCGAACCAACCGTTGGTTGCGGCGCACGTTCGAGCACGGTGTTGCTGCCGGCACTTCCGCCACTGGCCTTTCCGCCTTCAGTCGACTCGGGTTTCTCCGTCGCAAATGTGATGTGCTCGTCGCTGCAGAACCACACCTTGCACCCGGCAATCGACGGGTTGCCGTGATCCATGCCGAGGCTCTTTAATCCCACGTCGGCGACCGCCCACTTCTCCTGCGTCGACACCACCGTGCCAAGAATCGTGAGCGCTTGGCGGAACGGTAGCCCGAGCGTTGAGTAATACGTGTCCATCAATGCGTACGAACCGGCTTGCACTTCGGTGACGCCGGTGTCATGCAGATGTTCTGCATGCACGTCGTGGTTGCCCGTGCCGCCCGCCGACACGATGACACCGCCAACGTCGCGCGCAGCCGTGCGCAAGACCTGCATCGCAGAAAGTGTTTCGCGTCGTTGCGCGTCGCGATCGTCACTCACCATCAAGTGGCCTTCGTAGCCCATTACTCCGCGCACATCTATGCCGCGACTGCGGGCAAAATCTGCCAGTCGACCAGCGTCACGTGGTTGGCAACCACAACGCGGCAGACCGATGTTCACGTCGATGAGTACGTGTCGGATTCCGGCCTTTGCCGCTGCGTCGATTGTGGCGTCGGAGTCGACTGCGACGGTCACCATCGCCCGGTCTTGCAGTGCTGCAAGTGACCGCAACCGTTCGACGTCGAGCACTTCGTTGGCCAACAACAAGTCATCGCCGAGCCCGGCGTGTGCCATGCCGATCATCTCGCGCACAGTGGCGCAGGTGAAACTGCGGTGGCCGTGGCGGCGCTGCATCTCGGCCAGTGCGGTGCTCTTGTGCGCCTTCACGTGCGGGCGCAAGAGAGCTCCGGGCAGCCGGGCTGCCATCGTGGCGAGGTTGTGCTCGAGCGCGTCGACGTCGACCAAAACGGCAGGAGTAGGCAGGTCGCTCACCACTCGTGGGGCGCCCGCAGTGGGGCGATGGGCTGACGGCGACGTGCTCATCCGTGCCGGCGGAGAGACTCGAACTCTCACTGGCGGCGTCCTAAGCGCCGTGCCTCTGCCATTGGGCTACGCCGGCCCGCGTTCGTTCAGGGTAGTAGTGCCGCTGCTGGTTTGACAGAATGTAAAGGTGACTGCCACCGCCGCGCCAAGCGCGCAACACGCCAGCATGTCTCGCGATACCGCAATGATCGACCAGCTCGGTCTTGCCGATCGCATCGTCGACGAGAAAGCGCTCGCTGCGAGCGTCGCACGCTGCCGCGAGCGCAAAGTGGTGCTTCCGACGTTCGCGCAACTCGCCGACCCGCGCAAGATCGACGCCTCGACCACCAAAGGCGTCGACAAGAACTCACCAGACGCCCGCAATCTCTTCCGCGTGCATTGGTATAACGACATGGCGGGCAACCGCGTGCAGGTGCCCGACCACGTCGTGCTGCCCTCGTCGCTCACCGGCATCGAAAGCCCGATCATTGTCATGTTCGGCGACCGCTTTCCGATGATCACCGCACACAAGGTGCTCGCGGCGTACGCGTGTCTCGCGCCGCGCATCATCACCGGACAGTTCGACCCCACGCAGCATCGCGCGATCTGGCCATCAACCGGCAACTATGCGCGTGGCGGCGTGGCGATTAGCAAGATCATGGGTGCGCGCGGCGTGGCCGTGCTGCCAGCCGGAATGTCGCAAGAACGCTTCGACTGGCTCGACAAGTGGACGAGCGACCCGAGCGACGTGGTGCGCACGCCCGGAACCGAGAGCAACGTCAAAGAGATCTACGACGCGTGCAACGAGATGCGCAAAGACCCGCGCAATTTCATCTTCAACCAGTTCTGCGAGTTCGCCAACCACCTGGTGCACTGGCAGGTCACGGGCAACGCGCTCGCCCACGTGTTCGACACGGTGCGCGCACGCACCGGTAACGACAAGCTGCGTCTGGCTGCCTTCACGAGCGCCACCGGTTCGGCTGGCACCATCGCCGCTGGTGACCGCTTGAAGGAGCTGTTCGGCACCGCAATCGGCGCGGTCGAGGCGCTCGAGTGCCCGACGATGCTCGAGAACGGTTTTGGCGAGCACAACATTCAGGGCATCGGTGACAAGCACATCCCTCTCATTCACAACGTGATGAACACCGACCTCGTCATTGACGTGTCTGATCGCGCCACTGACGAACTCGACGTGCTCTTCAACACCGACGACGGCCTTCGCTACCTACACGAGCGCAAGCAGGTGCCCGAAGAAACGCTGAAGGTGCTGAAGCACTTCGGTTTCTCGGCGATTGCCAACGTGATTGCTGCCATAAAGGTCGCCAAGCTTCGTGGTCTCGGCCCCAACGATGCACTCATCACCATCGCCACTGACGGCGCCGATCTCTACCCGAGCGAGCGCCGCAAGACGTTGGCCAAGCGATTCAACGGAAGCTTTGGCACGACTGATGCGGCCGAAGTGTTCGCCGAGCACCTCGGTTCGGTCACCACCGACCACATGCTCGACTGCGACGAGCGCGATCGCAACCGAGTGTTCAACCTCGGTTACTACACCTGGGTCGAGCAGCAGGGCACGCCGCTCGAAGTGTTCGAAGCCCGCCGCTCGCAGACGTTCTGGCGCGACTTGCGCCGCTTCGTTCCGGCGTGGGATGCGATGATTGACGACTTCAACCGTCGCGTCGCAGGCTGAGGTTGCCGCAGCGCCGCGGCCGACGATGAGCGATTCGACGCTCCCGCGCGCCAACCCTCGCGCCAAACCGCCCATCGTCCGCTCGTTGCGTTGCGCCGCGTGCGGATCGCGCGTCGATGTGAAGACGCCGCTGTCGTGGCGTTGCCCCAACGCCAAGGGCAACGATCGTCACCACGTGCTGCTCATCGAGAGTGACGTGGCGCCGTTGCGCCGCACGAAACACAAGAACCCGTTCATCGCATTCCGCCGGTATCTCGCGTGGGATGCATTCGCTGACGCCAACGGCATGAGCGAAGACGACCGCGACGCGCTCATCGAAGAACTCGACGCGAAAATCGCGTCAGTAGCCGGCACCGGTTTCGTGTTTACTCCGTTCGCGCGCGCCGACAAGTTGTCGGATGCGCTCGGCTTCTCGCAGAACGGTGGCGTGTGGGTGAAAGACGAGACACACAACGTGGCAGGCTCGCAGAAGTCTCGCCACCTCTTCACCGAGTTGCTGCATCTCGTGGCGGCTGAACGTCTCGGGCTCGCGCCGTGGTCGAGTGCATCAGGTTCGTCGAGTGGCACCGCAACGAACCCACGACCGCCGCTCGCTATCGCCAGCTGCGGCAATGCCGCGTTTGCTGCCAGCACGCTTGCTCACGCACTGAAGTGGCCCATCCAGGTGTTCGTGCCCGAGCACGCCGACGCTGTGCTCGTGCAGCGCTTGCGCGACCTCGGTGCCGACATGGTTCATTGCCCGCGCCGAGCCGACGACCCGCCAGGTGACCCATGTGTGCATCGCTTCCGCGAAGCAACGCGCGACGGTGCGATTCCGTTCGGTGTGCAGGGCCCGGAGAACGCATGGTGTCTCGATGGCGGCCGCACCATCGGATGGGAGATGGCGTACGTCGCCGAACACATGGAGCCTCCGCTTATCGCGCGACTGTTCGTGCAGGTGGGTGGGGGAGCATTTGCGGCGAGCCTCGCCGAAGGTTTCCACGCCGGCGGCACTCGCGCCGCGCTGCACGCCGTTCAGGCAGAAGGCTGCGCACCGCTCGCACGCGCGTGGCAGGCGAGCTCGAAATACAAGACCGCAATCGACGCTGCGACTCACTGGGGCGAGTGCATGACGCCCTGGTCGGGTACGCCGACGTCGTTTGCCGACGGCATTCTCGACGACGAGACCTACGACTGGGTGTCGGTCTGTCGCGCGATGCGCGCGAGCGGTGGCTGGCCAGTGGTGGCGAGCGAACGCCACGTGCATGAGGCGTACGAGCTCGCGCACCGCACCACCGATATCGACGTGAGCCCGACGGGCGCGTCGGGTCTTGCCGGTCTGCTTGCGGCGCGAGATCGAGTGTCGAACGACGAACGTGTTGCCATCGTGTTCAGTGGCATCCGTCGTGAGACGCCCAAGCCGTTAGCCTTGCGCGCATGACTTCACCGCTCATGCCGTCGTCCGCTTCACCGCTCGTGCACGGGGCGACCACTGCCGGTGCGGCGAACGTGCCGATGGCCCTCGAAGGCGGCATGGACGGCCGCGGCGACATCTTCAACCGCCTGCTGAAGAGCCGCGTCATCATGCTCGGGTCAGAAGTCGACGATACGATCGCCAATCAAATCTGCGCGCAGTTGCTCTTCCTCGAAGGCGAAGATCCCAAGAGCGACATCTGGCTCTATGTCAACTCGCCCGGTGGCTCGGTCACCGCGGGCATGGCCATCTACGACACCATGCAGTTCGTCGCGTGTGACGTGGCGACGGTGTGCGTGGGTCTCGCCGCATCGATGGGGCAGTTCTTGCTCACCGCCGGCACCAAGGGCAAGCGGTACTCGTTGCCCAACGCGCGAATCATGATGCACCAGCCGCTCGCCGGTCTACGCGGTCAGGCTGCCGACATCGCGATCCAGGCCGAGCAGTTGGCGTACACCAAGCGCCGCATGGCTGAGCTCACGGCATTCCACTCAGGCAAGCCGATCGAAGACGTTCAGCGTGACTCCGAGCGCGACCGTTGGTTCACCGCCGAACAGGCCAAAGAATACGGTCTGGTCGACAAAGTCATCTTGAAGCGCGGCGAGATTCGCTAAGTCGCTGCTGGCGCGCGGCGCGACACGAGTCGTAACACGCGGCGCGACACGCGTCGCACCACGCGTCGCACTACGTTCGTCGTTCGTTACGGCGCGACGGTCGTCGCGGGCGATTCAGAAATCGCCGGCATCTCTGGTACCTGCACCGCAAAGCCGGTCGACAAGTCCACACCGCACGTTGCGCCCGCATAGATGCCCGCTGCTTCGGCTGCACCGTCTGCTTGATACGCGAGGTCGGCAACCTCTTGCACGCTCTCGGGGTCGTTCACGTTCACCTTGGACGCAGCGATAAAGAGGTCACGCAACGCGACAATGTCGCCCTCGACTTCAATCGGTGCCACTTCTGCGAGGCGCGAGTAGTGGTCGATCAGTCGGTTCACCGAAGCATTGTCAGTCGGCGCCTCGGTCATCTCGTCAATTCGGTCGGCGAGCACACGACAGAAGTTGGTCGCGGTGCGCGGGGTTTCGGCGCATGCCGCAAGTGCGACGCACGACAGCGCCGCCGCCGTCAACGCCAGACCGTGCACACATCGCTTGAGAACCAACATCGCCGTTTCATTCTCTCAGGTCACGGCCAGGCAATACGGCATTCGTACGGCGCGCCTCTGCATGCGCGTCGCTCACCACTCGTCATCCGGAGGCACCATGTTCGCAAGTGTCCGCTCGACCACATTGCTCGGTGTCGTCGGGCGCGCCGTCGATGTTGAGGTGCACGTCGGTGTGGGTTTGCCCGGCTTCACCATCGTCGGTCAACCCGACGAGGTGTGCCGCGAGAGTCGCGACCGCGTGCGTGCCGCGTTTCTCTCGCGCGGTTTCGCGTGGCCCAACCGTCGCATCACGGTCAATCTCGCGCCGAGCGGCGAGCGCAAGGGCGGCGCGGGTCTCGATCTTGCGATTGCCGTCGCGGTACTCATCGCCGACGAGCAGTTGTCGCCAGAATCGGCAAAACAATTTGCCTTCGTCGCCGAGCTCGGTCTTGACGGCTCGTTGCGCAGTGTCGTTGGCGCAGCACCGCTCGTTGCGGCGGTGCGCGACAGGCGAGTGGTGGTTGCAGCGGGCAACGTGGCGGCCGCGCGGGCAGCAGGTGCCAGCGACGTAGTGGCGGCGAGCGATCTCGCTCACGCCGTCGCCTGTTTGCGTGGCCAAGACGAGTGGATCTCGAGCAACTCGTCTGACGTGCTGCCCGATGCGGCACCACATCCCGACCTCGCCGACGTGCGCGGTCAGCCAGCAGCGCGACTTGCACTCGAAGTTGCGGCTGCTGGGTCACACCATGTGTTGCTGGTTGGTCCGCCGGGCGCCGGTAAGTCGATGCTTGCTCGGCGTCTGCCGGGCATTCTTCCGCCGCTCAGCGACGACGAAGCACTCTCGTGCACCATGGTGCACTCCGCTGCCCATGTTGCGATGCCACCGAGCGGTCGCATTACTCGGCCACCGTTTCGATCACCGCACCACTCCATCTCTATGGTCGGGCTCATCGGTGGCGGCACGTCAGCGATGCGTCCGGGTGAGGTCTCGTTGGCGAGCGAGGGAGTGTTGTTCCTTGACGAACTTGGTGAGTTCGCCCCGAGCGTGCTCGATGCGTTACGTCAGCCCATCGAAGAAGGCGTGGTTCGCGTGTCGCGGGCGCGCACCACACTCACGTTTCCTGCGCGATTCCTGCTCGTCGCCGCGGCGAATCCGTGCCCGTGCGGTGCTGGCACGCCAGGTGTCTGCGTGTGCGACGACTCTGCACGAGCGAAGTATCTGCGGAGGTTCTCGGGGCCGTTGCTTGATCGGTTCGATCTGCGGCTGGCCGTCGGGTTGCCTCGCGTTGACGATTTGGTCGACGGCCGACCAGGTGAGTCGTCAGCGTTGGTCGCTGCGCGCGTGGTGCAAGCGAGGGCTATTGCCGCCGCACGCAACGGTGGTGTGAATGCCAACATCGCCGTCGACGACCTCGACACCTATGCGCCGCTTGAGCCGGCGGCGCGCGCCCTGCTGCGGCGCGAACTCGAGTCGGGTCGGCTGAGCGGACGCGGCCTGCATCGCGTGCGTCGCGTCGCCCGAACTATCGCCGACCTGCACGATGCGCCAGACCTGGTGGGCGAGTCGCACGTGGCGACCGCACTGCAATTGCGCACAGCACTGTCGACGCTTGCTGGTGGTGCGCGATGAACAGCGATCTCTCGCACGCGGAGACCATCGAACCGACGTATGACGATCGCGTCGTCGCTGCTGCACTCGCATCGCTGCCCGGCATCGGGCCGCAAAGGTTGCGCACTCTGATGCGCGGTCTCGGCGTGCTGCCGGCGTGGCAAGTAGTGCGTGGTGAGGCACCGGCACCAGAGCACATCGCGGCGATGCTGCGACAAGACGGGCTCGACCGCGCGTTGCGTCGAGCCGCAACCGTGCAGCTGCTTGACCAGATGGCTGCAGCACTGCACGACGGCGACATTCGGGTGCTGCTCACCACTGATGCGGAGTATCCCGCGTCGATACGCGGAGATTTCGCCGCTCCCGCGGTGCTCTTCGCGAGAGGAGACGTATCGGCTTTTGCCAATCGCCGTGTCGGCATCATCGGCACTCGCGCAGCGAGCGCAGCAGGCCGCCACTTCGCGCGACGGCTGGGTCGCGAACTCGCTCGCAACGGTGTGTCGGTCGTGTCGGGGCTTGCACGCGGCATCGACGCGGCTGCGCACCGTGGGGTGATCGACGCCTTCGATGCGATGTCATCTGTCGCGTCGAACGGCAAGTCACACCTCGCCGCACCGATCGCCGCGAACATCGAGTCGCCAATCGCCGCAAACCTCGCCGCACCAATCGCCG
>RFOJ01000033.1 GCA_009926705.1 Acidimicrobiia bacterium | reverse complement strand
ACCAATCGAGAGGGCTGCACTGAGAAAGTCGAATGATTCAAAATGCACGTCGGGATAGAGGCGTCGCCCCGTATCCAGAAGTTCCGGGCAGTCGGCAGCAATCAGTTGGTCAATCAGTACGCGCATGGTGCATTTGCGTACGAGGTGCATGCATTCGACCGTACGGCTACCCGCACTCGAGGCTTAACAAACGAAGGTACTGAGTGCGACTTGGTGACGAAAGTACTTGCTCGCGGAGAGATTACTGAACAGATCAGTTGCAAGTTGGACGGAGAGACAGAGTGGTCAAACGAATTGAAAGTAAGACTTGTGTGACATTTCTGACAGGCGTTCCAAATCGGTCGCGCTGACATCGCGACACCCATTGCAACTCGCGGCAGCGAGGATCCCGACGGCAAGTAGCGGGGGGGGGGTATTAGGGGCACTTCTGCCCCAACATAGCACCTCGGGGTGAACGTTGATTCGGTACGGATGCATTGCCAAACCTTCAGAATCTGGCCGCAGCCTGAGACCCATACACCCGAATGAAGGCTGGGCCTCGGAGTCTGTGACGACGAGGCGAATCTGCGAACGCGGCAACCGGTCGTGCCTGTGAACGCCGCAACCGGACGAGCCCGCGAAAGCGGCCGCGAGGTGAACGCCCACCATGACTGACTGGTCCTGTCGCGAACAAGAGCTCTTCGAGCGCCTGCACTCGTCGGCGCAAGGGCTCTCCGAGATCGACGCCCGCGAGATACGCAAGCGGTCACCCAAGCCGGTCGGCGTGCACCACACCTCGATGGCTCGGCTCGCGCTGCGGCAGTTCAGCAACCCGATCATCATCATTCTGATCGGGGTGGCGGCAGTATCAGCCTTTCTCGGCGAACAATCGCAGGCCGTCATCGTGCTGGCCATCGTCGGCATGAGCAGTGTGCTCGGCTTCGCGCAAGAACGCGGGGCTGTTCGTGCGGTGCAGGCGTTGCTCGGCACGGTGAGCGTGCATGCCGACGTGATTCGAGACGGGCGCGAACGCGAGGTGGCGCTCGGTGACGTGGTGCCGGGCGATGTGGTGGTGCTGCGCGCCGGCGACGTGGTGCCCGGCGACTGCAGACTGCTGTCGGCGAATCACCTGAGACTCGACGAGTCGTCGCTGACCGGCGAGGCCTTCCCCAGGCACAAGACCCCGGGCATCGTAAACGACGACGCGCCGCTTGCTGAACGCACCAACATGGCGCACCTCGGAACGTACGTGTCGAGCGGCGAAGGCCGTGCAATCGTGACGTGCACAGGCGTGGAGACCGAATTCGGCAAGATCAGCGGAGTCGTCGCGCGCCAGCACCTGCCGACGTCGTTCGAGCGCGGCATCACTGCGTTTGGCTTCATGCTGATGCGTGCCACCGCAGTGCTGGTGACGCTCATCTTCGTGGTGAACGTGGTGATTCGCCGACCGGTCATCGACTCGGTGCTGTTCTCGTTGGCGTTGGCAGTGGGGCTCACGCCGCAGATGCTGCCAGCGATCGTCACGTTCAGCCTCTCGCGCGGCGCGGTGGCGATGGCGAAGAGCAAGGTCATCGTGAAGCGACTCGACGCAATCGAAGACGTCGGTGGTCTCGACATTCTCTGCACCGACAAGACCGGCACCATCACCACTGGGTCGGTCACGGTGCAAGAGAGCCTCAGCGTCGACGGTCGCTCCGACCCTCGCGTGACGCGGTGGGCATGGCTCACGGCGCGCCATCAGAAGGGCTTTCCCAACCCGCTCGACGACGCGATCCTCGCCGACCGATCGGCGTCGGACGACGACTGGTCGTACGAGGGAGAAGTGCCGTTCGACTTCACTCGCAAGCGAATGACTGTGCTCGTGCGCTCGAAGCGCGGACGGTACATGGCGGCCAAAGGTGCGTTCGAGCCGTTGCTCGCGTGCTGTACGCACTTCGATCGTGACGGGGCAATCTCACCGATCGGCGACGACCGAAGTGTCATCATGCAAACGTTCGAACGATTGTCGGAAGGCGGCATCCGCGTGCTGGGCGTGGCCTACCGAGAGTGTGCGAACGAGCACGACGTGGCGGGCGCGGGGGAGCACGTCGTTAGGAACGCCTATGAGCACTCAATTACGAGCGCAGACGAACGAGACCTCGTCTTCGTCGGGTTTCTCACCTTTGCCGACCCGCCGAAGCCTGGTGCCAGCCACGCCATCAGCGTGCTCGCTGACATGGGGGTAGGCGTGCGCATCATCACCGGCGACAACCGGTTGGCGGCAGCGCACGTCGCCTCGCTCGTCGGGCTCGACGCCACCACGTGCGTGACCGGAAGCCGCGTCGCAGCGCTGAGCGACCCAGAGCTGGCTGCTTTCGTCGACGACGTGCACGTCTTTGCCGAAGTCGACCCCATCCAAAAAGAACGCATCGTCCGCGCATATTCGCGAGCTGGGCACACCGTGGGGTTCTTGGGCGACGGCATCAACGATTCGCCGGCGCTTCACGCGGCCGATGTTGGCATCAGCGTCGAGAGTGCCGTCGACGTCGCAAAACAAACTGCCGACCTAGTGCTCTTGACCAAAGACCTCGGCGCGCTCGCAGAAGGCATCCGCCAAGGGCGCCGGATCTTCGTGAACACCCTCAAGTACGTGCACGTCACCACCAGCGCCAATTTCGGCAACATGGTGTCGCTGGCGGCTGCCACCATCTTCTTGCCGTTCTTGCCAATGCTGCCGCTGCAGGTGTTGCTGCTCAACTTCCTCTCCGACATTCCCGGGCTCACCATCGCTACCGACGACGTCGACGAAGAGCTCATGCGCAAGCCCCGCAAGTGGAACACCCGGCACGTGCGGCAGTTCATGATCGTGTTCGGTCTCACGAGCACGGTCTTCGACCTGCTCACCTTCGGCGTGCTGCGGCTCGGGTTCGGGGCCGGGGCCGAGCTCGTGCGAAGCGGTTGGTTCGTCGAGTCGACGCTCACCGAACTGGCGGCGCTCATCATCCTTCGCACGAGCCGCAGAGTGTGGGCGAGTCGGCCCGGCCCCGGGTTGCTCGTGACGTCGACCATGGTCGCCGTCATCACCGTCGCGTTGCCGTACTCGTGGCTGGCCCGTGACCTCGGCCTAGTGGCACTGCCTGCCACCGTCGCGATGACGCTTGCAGTGGTGACCGCTGGTTACGTGGTGGTGAGCGAAGCGTTCAAGGTGCGTTTTGCCGCCACGTTCGGCGGCTAACCCTGCGCCGGCTCGGAGCCGCGATTCTTGGCGTACTCCATCTGCTCGACCATGCGGGCGATCAGCAACTGATTGGTGAACTGCCACGCCAATTGCGTGCGGTTTGCCAGCCCAGAACGCTTCATCATGATGCCGAGGCGGTTCTTTACCGATTGCACCGAATAGTGCAGAGCTTCGGCGATGTCTTGGTCGCGGTAGCCAATGCAGATGAGTTCAAGGATCGCGAGGTCAGTGGCGTCTTGCGGTGTGGCGGTGATGTCGGAGAATGCCGTCGGCCGGGGTACGCGCTTCCACAATTCGTCATTCGCCAGCGTTGATTCACCGTTGTGCACGTTCTTCAGGTGCTCCAGCACTTGCGGCGCCGGATTGTTGAGGTTCACCACGTCGACCATGCCGCGGTGCGCCGCCTGAATCTTCAGCACGTCATCCACCACTTTCGCACCCACCACGCGACGCGTCTTGCTGAGCCCGCTCACCTTGGCGAGCGACTCAAGCAGTGCCGCCAACACCAGCCACACCGAGTCGACGAGAATCACGTCGGGTTTGAAACTCTTCAAGTTGTCGGCGATTGCTGTCGGGCTCTCGAATGCGTTGAACACCTCCAGTCGAAGGTCGTCAGCGGGCGGCAGTGAGGCGAGATCAGGAACTGCGGCCGCAACCAGGGAGTCAACGGCGATATGCAATGGCTGCTGCATCTACGATCGCGCGTTAGCTAGGGATGGGGGCACCCGACTCGAAAGTAACCATTAACTCATTAGACGAAAGTACCAACGGTGTCTGATGCGTCAATACCTCTTATGGTCGGCGGGATGTCGTTAGGTTTCATCGGCGATGCCCGACGACACCTTCAAGCGGGTACTCGGGCTGCCGCAAGTGACGATGAGCGGCGTCGCGGTCATCATCGGGGCCGGCATCTTCGTGCTGCTGGGGCCAGCCACGCGCGAGGCCGGCGGCGCCGTGTGGCTCTCGTTTGTGATTGCGGGGGTGTTGTCGGCGCTGACGGCGTTCAGCTACATGGAGCTTGCCTCGATGTTCCCGAAAGCGGGGTCAGAACACGAATTCGCAAGCCACGTGTTTCCGCGGTGGGTCGCGGTGATGGTCGGATGGTCGATGACGGCAGCCCTCGTCGTTGCCGCTGCCACCGTGTCGCTCGGCTTCGGCCGGTACCTCAATGAATTTGTGGCAGTCGACGAACGGTTGACGGCAGTCGCGCTGCTCTTCGTGATGGCGGTGGTGTCGTACCTGGGCATGGAGCGCGCGGCGTGGCTCGTGATCTCGCTCGCGCTCGTGGAAATCGGGTCGCTCGTCGCGGTAATCGTCGTCGGGGTGCCGTCGGTGGGAGACCACGACCTGCTGAGCGGCTCGTTCACCGGCGTGCTCGGTGCGGCGGGGCTGGTGTTCTTTGCCTTCATCGGGTTTGACGAAGTCATCACGCTCGCTGAAGAAACCGTCGACCCGACGTGGACGGTGCCGCGGGCATTGCTGCTCGCGCTCTGCATCTCGACATTGCTCTACGTCGGCGTCGCCGTTTCGGCAGTCAGCGTGCTGGGCGTCGACGCGCTCTCGATGGCTGACCGGCCGCTTGCAGCAGTGGGCGAGAAGGTGCTTGGCGGGTGGGCTGGCAACGCCTTGTCAGTAGCCGCAATGGTGAGCACCGGCACCACTGTGCTGCTTGTGGTGACCGCCGGGTCGCGCATGTTTTACGGAATGGCAGGTGCGGGCGACTTACCTCGAGCGCTCGCCGAGGTGCGGTTTCGCAGGGTGCCATTCAACGCGTTGATCGTGACGGTGGCGAGCGCGATGGGGTTGTTGTTACTTGGTGACTTGAAGACCTTGGCGTCGGCGACCGACGCGTTGATCTATCTCACGTTCTTGGTGGTGAACGCGTCCGTCATCGCGCTGCGGCGCACCATGCCGCATGCACAGCGCCCGTTTCGTATTCGCGGAACCATCGGCTGGGTGCCGGTGCTGCCGGTTGCCGCATTTGTCGTCGTGCTGGTGGTGGCGCAAGAGCTGCAGACATCGTCGTTCTGGATGGTCGGGGCCATTGTCGGAGTCGGGTTCATCGTGCACGCTGTGCATCGATTGACCGCCAAGTAGTAGCGGTCACGGGCGCCTCGCTCGTGGTGCTCGCACCGCGCATGAAACACGGGCGCCTCGCTCGTGCATGGCGTGAACGCCGAGCGAAGCGCCCGTGTCGGGGCTGTGTGGGTGTTGGTGGCGAGTTAGTTCTCGACGGGCGAGCTCGGGGCGAGCCCGGCCAGTTCGCCGCCGTCGGCCACGAACTCTGACCCAGTCGAAAAACTCGACTCGTCGCTGGCGAGAAACACCACCAAGTTGGCGATTTCGTACGGCTGGCCGACGCGCTTCATCGCCACCTGATCTTTGGCGTCTTCGTGACCGGCGAGCATCGGCGTGTTGGTCGGGCCAGGGTGCACCGAGTTGCAGCGAATCTTCATCGCCGCAAGATCGAGCGCCACCGACTTGGTGAGACCACGCAGGCCGAACTTCGCCGCGCTGTAAGCGGTGAGGCTTCGGTAGCCGCGCATGCCCGCAGTCGACGAGATGTTGATAATCGACGACGGGGCATAACGCTTGAGCGCCTCCACCGAGGCCTTGATGCCGTTGTATGAACCCGTGAGGTCGACGGCGATCGTGTGGTCCCAATTTTCTGGGTCGTTCTCGTCGATCGGGGCGAAGTTCACGATGCCGGCGTTATTGACCAACACGTTCAGCTTGCCGAACTGGTGAATGGTCTCTTTCACGGCAGCCTTCCAGTCGTCACGGTTCGTCACATCGAGCCGGCGGTAGGCCGCATTTTTGCCGAGCGAGCGCGCCAGCTGGTTGCCAGCGTCGTCTCGCACGTCGGTGATCATCACGCTCGCACCCTGGTCGACCATCGCCTTGGCGAAACTCGCGCCCATGCCGCGGGCGCCGCCCGTGATGAGTGCAACTTTGCCGGTGAGACGCAGCCCGTTCGGGTGAGCCTCAATCTCTTTGGTGGCAGAGCGAGTTGTGGCTGGTGCGGTGCCAGCCGCACTGCCAGCAGCCTTCGTGGTGCCCGCAGCACTCGACCGAGATCGAGTGCCGGTCTGACTACTTGTGGTGTTCGTTGCCATTGCTGTGACCTCCTAGTGGTCGGTGTATTGGGGGTTGGTCAACTACGAATCGTTTGTCTCGCTTACGAGCCGATGGTGACGTCATCTGGCACCAGCACTGAACTGATGGCGTGAACGACGCCGTTGGTGGCATCCACGTCGGCCATGGTCACTCGTGCGTTGTCGATGGTGATGCCCGAAGTTCTCACGACGACATCGAGCAACGTTCCGTCAAGCGCCGAGTATGACGCCGTGTCGAGATCTTTCGCCATCACCGAGCCGGCAACCACATGGTGCAGCAGCACCTCACGAAGCACCGCGACGTTGGCCGGGTCGAGCAGGTAGTCGAGCGTTGCCTTCGGCAAGGCCAAGAACGCTGCGTTGCGCGGCGCGAACAGGGTGAACGGTCCGGTCGACTCGAGGGTCGTGTCGAGCCCCGCCTGCTTCAGTGCGGCGACGAGCAACGAGTAACGAGGCATCGCCTCGAGAATCGACGTGATCGTCATCTCACCGTTGACGCGACGCCAGCGGCTCTTTGCGCCCTCTGCGGCGCAGATGAAACGCGAGTTGTTGGCTCGCATCATGGCGCCCGGGTTGTCGCACTTCTCTCCGTTGATCGGGGATGCTTGGGCGACAGCCGGAACTGCCAGCATCAGCGCGGCAGAAATGAATAGTGCTTTCTTCTTGGTGATGAGTTTGTGTTTTGTCATGGCGACATCGTGGTGGGGTTGCTCGTCGATGCGTCGCAATTTCGGCTAAGTCGGGATGTCCATCGCGCAAGTTGCGACTGATGTACCGCATGACGGCATGTCGAGTGCAGCGACACTGCTCGTCATGTTCCATGACCGCATCGACGCCGGCCGGAAACTGGCCAAGCGACTCGAACGCTTTTCGGGGAAAGACACGCTCGTACTCGGCTTGCCTCGCGGTGGGGTTCCTGTCGCGTACGAAGTAGCCAAAGTGCTTCACGCGCCGCTCGACGTGCTGATCGTGCGCAAGCTCGGCGTGCCCTGGCACCCGGAGCTGGCTTTTGGCGCGGTGGGAGAGGGTGGCGTTCGCGTCTTGAACGACGACCTCATTCGCAGTGTCGGTTTGAAGAGCGAAGACGTACAGCGCACCGAAGAACGTGAACGTCACGAAGTCGAAGAACGAGTGCAACGCTTCAGACCGCAAGGCCGGCGCAACTCGTTGCGCGGTCGCGACGTGGTAATCGTCGACGACGGCATCGCCACGGGTGCGAGCGCGAGAGCGGCGTGCAATGTGGCGCGACTCGAGGGTGCGCGTCGAGTGGTGCTGGCAGTGCCATCGGCACCGTCGTATTGGATCGAGCAGAACTCTGACATCGCCGACGAAATCATCGCCTACGACACCGATCTCGACCTCAGTTCGGTCGGTGCGTACTACGACCACTTCACCCAGGTAGACGACGACACCGTCGCGCGCCTGCTGCGCGATGCGCAAGATGCGACGGTGTCGGGCGAGGTGCGAATACCTGCCAGCGAAACCGAGTGGATGGAAGGCCAGCTCGACGTGCCGTTCGGCGCCAAGGGCATGGTCGTGTTCAGTCATGGCTCGGGCAGTGGTCGTGGCAGTCCGCGCAACCAACAGGTTGCAAGCCGCCTGAACTCGGCCGGGTTCGCCACGCTGCAATTCGACTTGCTCACACCGGCCGAAGCCGACAACCGTGCGCGACGATTCGACATCGAGTTGCTGTCGCGGCGGCTCGGAGCGACCATTCCGTGGATACGCACGCAGCCACGCATCAAAGACCTGCCAATAGGTCTCTTTGGTTCAAGCACGGGTGCCGCCGCTGCGATCGTGACCGCCGCGAAGGGTGCCGACATGATTCGTGCCGTCGTCTCAAGAGGCGGTCGCCCCGACCTCGCCGGCGACTACTTGGAGCAGCTCCGCACCCCGACGCTCTTCATCGTCGGTGGCAACGACGAAGAAGTGCTCGAGCTCAACCGCGAAGCAATCGCCAAAATCGGCGGGCCGTATTCGCTGAGCGTGGTGCACGGTGCTTCGCACTTGTTCGAAGAGCCCGGCACGCTTGACACCGTCGTCGACGAAGCCGTCGCATACTTCGCCGAACACCTCGCCTAACGCGCACTTCGCGATAAAAAGCAAGGGGCCCGTGCGTCATCACGCACGGGCCACCCAGCCGGATAACCGCTTACTTGTGCCGGATAGGCACGTGATGCGTGTCCGCATCCT
>RFOJ01000032.1 GCA_009926705.1 Acidimicrobiia bacterium | reverse complement strand
ACCGCCGTGAAGATGCGGAGACGATGTTGCGGAGGCGTCGGATTGCTCGGGTGGGTACGCCACACTTGAAGGCGTGATAACTGCGCTGAGCGGCGGAGGCGAGAAGGGATTGACGCTCTACGACGCCACACGAGAGCAGATCGGCGAGGTACTGGCCGGTGAGCCGTCGTACCGAATCGAACAGACATGGAAGGGCCTCTACGAATCGTTCGCCGAACCAGAGAACATCACCACGCTGTCGGCAGCGTTGCGCAAGCGGCTTGGTGAGGCGCTCCCGACCGCACTCATCCCAGTGCGCGAGAGCGTAAGCGACAAGGGCGACACCGTGAAGTTCTTGTGGCATCTCGCCGACGGCAATCATCCGATCGAGACAGTGCTGATGCATTATGCCGACCGCGCCACCGTGTGCGTCAGCACACAGGCCGGCTGCGCGATGGCGTGCGGCTTTTGCGCGACGGGCCAAGCGGGTTTCAACCGCCAGCTCTCCGTTGGCGAGATAGTGGAACAGGTGGTGCGCGCCGCCCGCCACGCAAAGAAGCGCAAGCAGCGCGTGGCGAACATCGTGTTCATGGGCATGGGCGAGCCACTCGCCAACGAGCCCGCAGTGTGGGGCGCCATCGAGCGCCTGCACCACGACATCGGGATCTCTGCGCGACATCTCACGGTGTCGACGGTGGGCATCGTGCCCGGCATCCGCACGCTCGCGAATCGACCTCTCCCCGTGAATCTCGCAGTGTCGATGCACGCCGCGCGCAACGACCTGCGCGACGAGCTTGTTCCGATCAACAAGCGCTACCCCATCGACGACCTCATCGAGGCCTGCCGCGACTATCTGAAGGTTCGCAACCGGCGCATCAGTTTTGAGTGGGCGCTGATTGCGGGCGTGAACGACACTGCTCGCGACGCAACCGAGCTTGCGAAACTCACCACCAAACTGCGGCCTTCGGCGCACGTGAACGTGATTCCGTTGAATCCGACACCGGGGTTTCCAACACGAGGAACGGATGCTCAAGGCGTGCGCCGATTCGCCAAGCGACTGCAAGATCTCGGAGTAAACGCGACGGTGTCGCAACCGCGGCACCGACATCGACGCGGCCTGCGGACAGTTGGCGGCTGGTCAGCCGGTGGTGCTGACGGCGCGACGCAACATTTAGGCAGCGAGCAGGGCGGCCAGGCGCTCGCGACCCTCGTCGACCTGCTGACGCAAGATCGACTCGACGACCGAAGCAAACAATCGCCCGTCATACGAAAGATGCATGGTGAGCTCGGTGCCGCCCGAGCTCAGTAGCGGTTTGGTGCCGCCCGATGTCGGCGAGACCACGACTGAAAGTCGCCACTGCGCGTGCGCTCGCCCGTCGAGCTCGCGACGTTCGAACACGATGCGTGCCGGTGCCGCTGCGCCACCCGCATCCATCACCGTGCGCACCATGCGAAGTCGCTTCGATCGGGCGAAGGGGCCGACGCGCGCGCGAAGTTCCACCGACCATGCGGCGGGCTCACTTCCCGATTCAAGCGCGGCGCTATGCACGAGCGGCATCCACTCCGTGTATCGGTCGAGATCGCGCACATAGCCGAGCACGGCGTCGACGGTCGCTGACGTGCGCAGGCTGGCGCTGAGTTCCATGGTGTGCCCCGAGGGGCTATTCGACGTGGTCGCCCTGGTTGAAGTCGTCGAGGTGGTCGCCCTGCGGCAGCGAGTCAGTGTCGCTCGCTCGTGCGGGGCGCTCGATCGGCTTGGTCTGGCTGTTGAACGCGCGGCGCAAGAGGCGGCCCGTTGCATTCAGCACCCCGCCAACGTCACTCGTTCGGTCGAACCGAGGCTCATATTTCGGCTCGTCGCCAGTTGCGACGGCCTCGGCGCTTGCTGCTTCATCGTCGACGAGTGCAGTTTCGACGCTCTCAAACGAGTCCGGCGACGCCTGCATTGAGGGCAGCGCCGCCGACGGGTCGCGCTCAGCGACGGGCTCCGAGGCCCGCAGAGCAGGCGGTGCAAGCGGGATCGTCGGGTCAAACAACCCCGGGCCGTCGTATCGCTTGACTGGTGCAACGGTCTCGCGCGACGTGCGCCGGGGCACCGTGGTGGTCTTGTTGCCCGACGTGCGCGATTGCTTGGGTGACGCCTTTGCAGCTGGCGCAGATTTCGCCTCGGCCGCAGGCTTCGCGACGGGCTTCGCCGCCGTCTTCGACTTTGTAATCGGCGTGATGCGGGCCGATGCTGGGCGCGGCGCGTTGAACAACCGCGGTGATCGTTCGCGACGGTCGTCAAAGCTCCAACCGCGGGGCAACGTCAATCTCGAAGCGTGGTCGGCGCACAACGCGTTGAGATGGCGTGCTTCGTCAGCGTCGAAAGTCTCGAGCCATACGACGCAGGCGACGCGGTCGATGCCGTAGGCGACTTCTGCGGGCTCACTGCACCCGAGTTTTTCGCAACTGCGACTCACGGCTACAACAGTAGGGAGCGCCTCGCTACGAGTGGGGAATCTGGCGGCTCGCTCTGTGCGGCGCCGCCGACGCTCGCGTCTTGGTGGGCGATGCGGGCCTCGATCCCACGACTTCTACGATGTGAACGTAGCGCTCTTCCGACTGAGCTAATCGCCCTCTGTGCTTCGTGAGGCTAGCGGCAAAACAGAAGTGGTGCCGTGCGCAAGCTATGGCTCGATGCAGACGGTGCCCATGCCCTGGCGGTCGCGCGCCTGGGTGGTGTCGCTGTCGCACGCGGAATCGAACGGTACGAGTTCGCGTGCCACGGCTTGGTGCGGCCCGTTGCACGGCACTTCGTACGCGGCACCCACGTCATCGAAGTCGACACATGAACCTGCGGAGATCAAACCGTCGATGCCGCGTTCGGGCATCGGGTCGCCCATGATGTGCAACACGATCAGGATTGCCGCCCCCACACCGATGATGGTGAGCACGAATCTCCACGGAAAGCGCGCCGGCGCATACGCGCGGTCGAGATCTGAGTGCTGCGCTGCGCGTGACTGGGTGACGCGAGAAGTTGTACCGTCTGCCCCCGCCGCACTGCCGACGGCAAGTTGCAGGTCGTAAGCGGCTCGACGATCGGGCGACGACAAGATGTTCCACGCCTCGACAATTCGGGTGACTTCCTCAGTCGATGCATGGCTTGAAACACCACGAGCCGAACTACGAGAAGCGGAGTCGGGGTGCGTGTTACGCATGCGCTCGCGGTAGGCGCGACGAATCTGATCGAGCGATGCCGTGCGAGGCACACCCAGCGTTGCGTAATGATCGGTCATGCGACCTGCCCGACGCTATTGGCGCAGACCGCTGCTGGGCGAGCGCAACGCCGAGCCGTCAATTGCCGAGTGCGCTGCCTAGTAGCCGAGCAACACGTCGACCAAACCAACGAGCGGCTCGCCAGCGGCAAAGCGACGACAATTCGTCGTGATTCGCTCGCTCAAGAGTGGCACTGCCATCGCTCGCGTGTTGCCGATGTGCGGCGTGACGAGACAGTTGTCAAGCGACCACAGGGCGTGTTCTTTCGGCAGGGGCTCGGGGTCGGTCACATCGAGGGCTGCGCCGCCAATCACTCCGTCGCGCAATGCAGCGACAAGGTCGTCGGTGACGATCAGCCGCCCGCGACCGACGTTCACCATCCACGCATCGCGTTTCATGAGCGCAAACTCTCGGGCTGAGAACATCCCCTCGGTCTCCGGGGTCAGCGCACACGCGAGCACCACTGCGTCGGCAGTCGGCAACAGTGAGTGCAATTCGCTCTGACCCACCACGCGCTGCACGCCGGGCATCGGTGCCGGGTGCCTGCGCACCACGGTGATGTGCGTGTTGAACCCCTGCAGCATGCGCACGAGCGACGTGGTGATGCCTCCCCCGCCGACGATGACGATGTTGCCGCCAAGCAGGTAACGACCGTGATCGACCGTCCACTCGCGCACTCGCGAGTACCCGATGACGTGGCGCATGCCGCCGAGAAGAAACGCCATGCACAACTCGGCGACGGGTTCGGCGTAGACACCCTTTCCGCTCGTCCACACGCGACGGTCGTCGAGATGCGGCACGAAATTTTCGATGCCCGCGAACGGCAGTTGCACCCAGCGAAACTGCTGGTGCGTTCGCATGACTTCGCCGAGGGCATCGGCACCGCGCGGGTCGCCCCACACGAGAGCATCGGCATCGGCGTAGTCAACGAGCGTGCAACCAGCAGCGCGCACGGCATCGCGAATCCACTCGGGGGTCTTGGCGGGGCCGACAGCGATTCGCGACGAACCAGGGCCCGCGCTACGCGGTGCCACCGCGCGTGACTGGTGCGCCACTGGCTAGTTGCCAGTGAGCGTGGCGGCGATGTTGCCCGCTGACGCACCGCCGCGGCGCAAGATGACCACCAAGAACCACAGCGACGCCATGGTCACGACGAACAAACTGATCGCGCCTACACCCCAGAACGGTTTGATCGTGCTGCGGGTTGCGCCGAGCAGCGCGACGGGGAACGTGGTCGAACCTGCCTCGCTGATGAGCGTGGAGATAACCGCGTTATCAAGGCACAGCGCGAACGACAACAACCCGCCGGCGATCATCGCCGACGCGATCAACGGCAACGTGATCTGGCGGAATGCTCGCCCTGGAGGCGCGCCGAGATCTGCCGCTGCCTGCTCGAGTGATTCGTCGAGTCCGGCGAGTCGCGCGCGAACGATGAGTGTGACGACGGCAGATGCGTAGAGCGACTGACCCACCCACAACTTGTTGATGCCGCCGTTGAACGGTCCCCACCCTTCAGTGAAAATGTGGCCGATAACGGCGACGTCTTGAATGCGTGGGAACCACGTGGCGAGCGCGATGGCGTCCATGATCTCGGGCGTCACGAGGATGAGAAAGACCACCACCATGAATGCGTTTGACCAAGCCCCCGGTCGACGCGCCAGTGCCACGCCCGAGGTGCCGCCGAGCGCGACGGCGATCACTGTGGCGCCGAAGGCCGCGATGAACGAGTTGCGGATGGCGTCGCCGATGCCGGCGAAGTCGAAAATCTTGGCGTACCAACTGGTGAGGAGGCCGTTGATCACCAGCGCCAATGCGAACGCACCGGGCACGAACCACACGGTGTACGCGGCGCGACCGAACAGCGCGCGTCGCGTGAGCAAGCGCTTGGCGATGACTGCCGCCACGATGAGTACGACGAAGCGCAGCACGGTGGTCACGAACACCGACGCGTCGAAGAGTTCACCCCACCACTTGGTGCTCACCGCATTCGAGAAGATAGTGAACGAGTTGCCGCGGTTGAACGAGTGCAAGAAGACGAGTCCGACTGGGATGAAGAGGAAGACCAAGACGAGCGTGGTCCAGACGCCGAGGCTTCGCTGCAACACACCGTCGGCCAGCGACCAGCGACCCGACGGCGCAGCCCCGCCGGCAGCCGATGCCGCCGCAGCCACCTGCGCATCTCGCGCGGCACGCGAACGTCGCACTCGTTGTATGAGCGGCTCGAACAAGCCCAGCACTCGCGGGAACGCCCACACGATTGCTGCGCCGACCACCAACGTGAGCAGCACCGCGGCAATCATCAGGATCGCCATCGCGGAACCGAGCGGCCAGTTCTGTGCGCCGCTGAACTGCGACGCGATCATGGCCCCGATCATGTTGCCTTTCGCACCACCGAGCACCGTGGCAGTCACGTAGTCGCCGCACATCGGGATGAACGTGAGCAGCACACCCGCCGCGATACCCGGCCCGGCGAGCGGCAGGGTCACGCTGAAGAAGGTCGACACACGACCAGCGCCAAGGTCTTTGCTCGCCTCACGCAGGCGCACGTCGATGCGGTCGAACGCCACATACAACGGAAGAATCATGAACCCGAGGTAGTTGTAGACGATTGCAAGCTGCACCGCACTGGACGTCTCGAGAATCTGAATTCCCTTGTCGCCGACGAGCCCGATTGCCTGCAACCACTTCGAGAAGTTTCCGTTGGGTGCGAGCGGAATGCGCCAAGCGACCGTGCGGATCAAAAAACTCGTGAAACTCGGCACCACCACCGCTGCGAGCACGATGCCACGCCATTTCTCGCTCACCTTGAACGCGGCGAAGTATGCGACCGGCAAGCCGATCAGCAGGCACAGCAGCGTCGCTGTAATTGCGATGCGAAGCGTGCCGCGAAACACCGTAAAGAACGTCTCGTCGAACACTTCGACGTAGCTCTTCGTCGACGGGTTGGAAAAGTCGACGGGCACGAGCTTGCTCGTGTCTTTGGTGCCGAAGGAGTAGACGACGACCAGCGCGATCGGAACGATAAAGAATGCGAAGTACCAGACGATCGACGGCAGCGCGAGCGCAAACTTGGGCGCGCGTACGCGCCGCCGTCTCTCTGGTGCGACCGCGGCGGTCACGTTGTGATCAGGCTCCTGCCTCGACCTTCAATCGACGGTCAGGCTCCGGCCTTGGCTTTCACCTTGTTGTAGATGTCGACCATGCGATCGAGCGACGGCGCAATTTCCTGCGTCTGGAACGTGGCCACCTGCTCTGGCGAGAAGAAGATCATCTCTCCGCGCTCGAGGTCGGGTGCGATCTCAGCGATAAGCGAGTCCATGTTCTTCATGCCGGTGTTGTAGCCGTGGTACTGCAGGTCTTTGATCGAGATCTCTGGGACGAGCTCCCAGTTAATCCACGCGTGGGCGGCGTCGGGGTTCGGCGCGCCGGCAGCGATGCAGTAGGTGTCCATCCAGAGTTCGGTGGCTGGCGCACCGAGCACCCACACCCATTCGTCGGGGTTGCCGCCAGCGTCCGCGATGCGAACGTAGGCCTGACGGAGGTCGCCGTTCCAACCCATTGCGAGGCTGTACGCGCCCTCGGCGAGTTTGGTGCTCGGGTACGAGTCGAATGCCTTGATGTGCTGCGCGAACTCGTCGACGAGAAACTTCTCGCAGGCGTCGAGCTTGGCCGGGTCTTGGTCGTTCCAGTTGTGGCCGTTGGCCCAGTACCACATGCCGCAGAGGTTCGGCGCGGTGTCGATCATCGCGCAGTCGCCGCTGCCTTCGTTCATAGGCATCGATGAAGTCCTGCCAGGTCTCCATCTTCCGAGTGATCTTCGTCTTGTTGTAGAAGTAGCCGGTGCTACCCCAGTTCTTACAGACCGAGTACTCGTTGTTGGGATCCCACGCTTGCGACACGTACGCGGTATCGATGTTGCCGAAGTTCGGAAGCTTCGACATGTCCAGTTTCTGGATGAGACCCTTCTCGATCATCTGCGGCACATAAGGGCCGGTTGGAACGACGATGTCGAATCCGCTATTGCCGTTGCTCGCCGCCAACTTGGTGATGAGGTCTTCGTTGCTCGGGTAGTAGTCGACCTTCATCGTGACGCCGAGTTCGCTCTCCGCAAGTGAACCGACGATTTCAGGGTCGTTGTAATCACCCCAGGTGTACATCGCAAGCGAACCTGAGGACTTGTTGATGACGCGGCTGTAATCGCCTGAGGCAGCTTCGCCGCCGCTACCACCGTCGCTGCTCGACTCTTCTTCAGAGCCGCCGCATGCTGCGAGCACCACGGCAAAGCCCGCTGCTGCGGTGCCGCCGGTGATGAATGCGCGACGCGAGAGATGCTCGCGGAATGCTTCCGGTGCGAGCATGCGGAGTTGCTTGGCCATGTTGGTCCCCCTGTGGTGTACGACGGCACACGCCGCCGACGTGTTTTGCCCAAGTTAGCGCACTCGCACGAAGCGCGGGCCGCCAAGCCGTCGGCGCGGTCCGGTCGAGCGGCTCGAACGTGGGGCGAGTCGGCGAGGTGACGGCGGCAGAGGTGAGCAAGCCCGCGAAGCGACCGCCGCGAGCCGGTTAGGCCGTGGCGGCAGGCGCTAGGCGGTCGCCGTTGGCGCGGCGAGCACGATGTTGGCCTGGCGCGCCGAGAAGAGATAGACGTCTTCAGCCGCCCACGAGCACCAGACGGGGTCGTCGACCTGGAACCGCTCGGGGTTCGTGCGCGGTACCAACACGAGCAAGTCTTTTGTGCGGGTTCGCACGACGTATTGCAGCACGTCGCCGAAGTACGACACACCCTTCACCGTGGCTTGGGTCGAGTTCTCGGGTTTGGCGGGCTGCTTGCTGCTCAGGTTGATGCACTCGGGGCGCACGGCCGAGAGTGCCGGCTCGCCGTTGGGCACGTCTTCTTCTGGGCGACTGGCGACGAAGATCGTGCCGTCGTCGGCTTGCGAGCCGTGCTCGGTGGCCGTGCCCTGCCAGAAGTTGTTTCGACCGACGAAGCCGGCCACGAACGCAGTGGTCGGGTGTTCGTAGACGGTCTCAGGGTCGGCAATCTGCTCGATGTGGCCGTTGAGCATGATGGCGATGCGGTCGCTCATCGACATGGCTTCTTCTTGGTCGTGCGTGACGAACACGAAGGTGATTCCCAGTCGCGTCTGCAACAAATAGAGCTCGATCTGCATTTCTTCGCGCAGTTTGCGGTCGAGTGCGCCGAGCGGTTCGTCGAGCAACAAGATGCTCGGGCGATTGACGAGCGCTCGCGCGACTGCGACGCGCTGCTGCTGGCCACCTGACATCTGTCGTGGTCGCCGATCAGCGAGTTTCGACATCTGCACCATGTCGAGTGCTTCCGTCACG
>RFOJ01000031.1 GCA_009926705.1 Acidimicrobiia bacterium | reverse complement strand
TCACCATTGGCGATCGCCTTGCCGCCCATCGCTTCGATCTCGGCGACGACTTGGTTTGCGGGTGATGCGTCTCCGCCGCTTCCGTCGACGCCGGCACCAAGGTCGTTGACCACAACGTGGGCGCCGTGTCGAGCAAGGCTGAGGGCGTGTTCGCGCCCGATTCCGCGTCCTGCCCCGGTAACGACTGCGACTCTTCCTTCACACAACTTGGCCATGGCTGTGACTCCTTTTTGATTCGTACGTCTGACGATTGATGCCGACGCAATCTAGCCTTTGCGCGCGTGACGAGTCGGGTCGATGAAACAACATCACGGCGCGCCGACGTGCTCGTCGTCGGCGCCGGGCCTTCCGGAGTCGCTGCCGCGATTACCGCACAGCGCGCTGGTCTCCGTGTCATTGTGATTGACAAGGCCACGTTCCCCCGCGACAAATGCTGCGGCGACGGCCTGACTACGGGAGCCCTGCGGTTGCTCGACCGACTCGGGCTGGCGCCGTCGTCGGTGCCGAGCTGGACGCCGTGTCGCGATGTCACGCTTCGTTCGCCTTCGGGTCGCACCATCGAACTGCAGTTGCCCGACGACGGGCAGTTTGCTGCAATCGCAACACGAGAAGATCTCGATGACGCACTCGTACGCCATGCGCGATCACTCGGGATCGAGGTACGCGAAGCAACCGAGTTCGTCGGTGCGACGTCTGCAGCCGGTGGCACCGCAGGCAACGCGACGGGCAACACGGTGCGCGTCGAGACGTCGGCCGGCACGATCGAAGCCCGCACCGTCATCGCCGCCGACGGCATGTGGTCCCCGGTGCGCAAGGCGGTGGCACCCGAAGCCAGTGCATATCTCGGCGAATGGCACGCGGCGCGACAGTACGCACACAACGTGACCGGCCCCGCTGCGCATCGCCTCTTCGTCTGGTTCGAGCCCGAACTCTTGCCCGGGTACGCGTGGTCGTTTCCACTGCAAGGCGGTCGCGCAAACCTGGGCTACGGCATCCTGCGCGGCGGCTCGGTACGCACCGCCGATTCCAAGGCGCTGTGGCAGCAGATCCTCACGCGAAGTCACGTGCAAGAAGCACTCGGCACAGATGCAGTCATCGAGGAAAAGTTCATGGCGTGGCCGATTCCGGCGAAAGTCACCAGCAGTTCGCTGTCGCACGGCCACGTGTTGTTCGTCGGCGATGCGGCGCGAGCCACCGACGTCCTCACGGGTGAAGGCATCGGCCAGGCATTGCTCTCGGGAATCCTTGCCGGAGAGGCAGCGGCGACCAAGCATCCGGCTCGGTCGTATGAGCGCGCGATGAAGAACAATTTCTTTGCCGACCATCGCATGTCGGCGCTCCTTGGCCGAGTGCTCGCCAGCGAGCGACTGGCGCGCGGTGCCATGCGCATCATCGACGGTGGCGACTGGCGAAAGGAAAAGTTCGTGCGCTGGATGTTCGAAGACGAGGCTCGGGCGAGTGCCTTCACGCCGCGACGCTGGCACCGCGGCTATCTCTCGTCGCGCGGCGCATACGCGAACTAATCTCGCCTGCATGCGCACGCGCCTCACCGAGATGCTCGGCATCGAACACCCGGTGATGCTGGCAGGTATGGGCGGCGTGTCGTACCACGAGCTCGTTGCCGCAGTAAGCGAAGCAGGCGGCATCGGCACGCTCGGTGCATCCACGATGCGCGACCACGAACTTCCTGAGGAGATGAGATTGGTTCGTGAGAGAACAAAGAAACCGTTCGGCGTCGATCTGCTCACGGCCCTACCCAACCAAGTCGACCTCGGCATCAAGGCGGTAATCGAAGGCGGCGCTTCGATCTTCGTCGCCGGTCTCGGTGTTCCACGCGAAGTGATCGACCTCCTGCACAAAAACAACGTGCTCGTCGGGTCAATGTGCGGCAAGGTGAAACACGCAGTTGCCGCAGTTGCGAGCGGCTGCGACTTTGTCGTCGCTCAAGGCACCGAAGCCGGCGGCCACACCGGGCTCGTCGCCACGATGGCCCTCGTGCCACAAGTCGTCGACGCAGTTGGTGAGAAGGTTCCGGTTGTCGCGGCTGGCGGCCTCTATGACGGACGTGGGCTCGCCGCCGCACTCGCACTCGGCGCCGACGGCGTGTGGATCGGCACACGCTTTATCGCAACACCTGAAGCCCGCGCAGTGAACGGATATAAAGACACACTTCTGGCGACGAACGAAGACGGCACCACCATCTCGCGCGCTTACACCGGCAAGACGTGCCGCGTGGTTGCCAACGAATGGACTCGCCACTACGACAAGAACCCGAGCGAGCTCAAGCCCTTCCCGCAGCAGGCAATCGCATCGATGCAAGCGGGTGTCAACCATCTCGGATACCCAACCGGCACCGACACCGATCCGTCACGCGAGTTCTACCCCGCCGGCCAGGGCGTCGGCGCAATCAACGAACTCGTGCCCGCCGGCGAGCTCGTGCGCAGCATCGTTGACGAAGCTGAAGCAGTGTTGGCGCGCGTCAGCAAGCTTTCCGGGCGCTGAAGCAACCCATGCCCAAGCCGAACGTGCTGCGGGACAACCGCGACCTGCGCCTGCTCTTCGTCGCACAAAACCTTTCGTTCATGGGCGACTGGTTCACGTTCGTGGCACTCGCAGGTCTCGTGCAAGACGTGACGGACTCTGCGTTCTTGGTGTCGCTACTGCTCGTTGCATTTTCGCTGCCGTCATTTCTCGCATCTCCGCTCGGCGGGCCTGTCGCCGACCGATACGACCGTCGTCAAGTACTCATCGTCGTTTCGATGCTGCAGGCTGTCTCTGCGTGCGGGTTGCTCTTCATCGGCGAGACGCACATCTGGCTCGCGTTCGTTTCACAAGGATTAATCGCCGCATTCGCCGCGTTCGTCCGACCCGCAGTCGAAGCGGCAGTCCCCAACTTGGCGCGCGACCCCGATGAGTTGCGCCGCGCAAACGCGCTCTTTGGTTCGAGTTGGGGTGTCATGCTCGCGGTCGGTGCGGGACTCGGTGGCATTTTTTCCGAGGCGTTCGGGCGTCAGGCAGCGTTCATCGCGGACATAGCGACCTTCGTCATCGCTGCTGGTCTCATCGCGATGGTCAAACGACCGATGCAAGAAGATCGCGGAGCAAGCCGCGCCCCCGTACGACCGATTGCCGACATGCGCGAGGCAATCGAGCTGGCGCGACGCGACTCGACGATTCTCGCGCTCCTCGCGTCGAAGATGACCTTTGCGATCGGCGCCGGCGTGGTGAGCCAGTTGGCGGTGTACGCGGCTGACGCGTTCTCGTCGGGCGACGCAGGTCGTGGGCTCTTACTCGGCGCGCGCGGCGTGGGTTCTGGGCTCGGTCCAATTATCGGAGCGCGTTTTGCCAAAGGAGACCTGCGACGCGTGTTGCTCGTGTGCGGCGTGGCCGGCCTCGTCTTTTCTGCCGGCTACCTAGCGGCGGCCGCGGCGCCGATGCTCATCATCGCTGGCGCATGCGTGATGTTTGCGCACCTCGGTGGCGGGGCGCAGTGGACGCTTTCCACCTACGGTTTGCAGGTTCGAGCACCTGACGACATGCGCGGTCGCGTGCTCGCCGGCGACTTCGCACTCATCACGTTGTCGCTCGCGTTGAGCAGCGTGGCTGCAGGAGTCGTCTCCGAACAGGTCGGTGCTCGGGCAACCGTTGCAATCTTTGGTGCGATCGCGGCGGCGTCGTCGACGGTCTACCTGCTGCTCACGCGCAACGTGCGAGCCAAATTGCAGGCCTAGTCAGGCGTCGATGAGGCTGCGCAACTTGGCGAGCGTCGTAGTCGCATTCGCCCCGACCGGGTTCACCGACAGCATTGTCACGCCAGCTGAACGGAATGCGGCGACGCGCTCTTTCACGTAGCCCGCGGGCCCGACCAGATTCGAGAGCTCGAGCATCTCACGCGGCACGGCTCGCGCCGCTTCGTCTTTCTTGCCCGAGAGGTAGAGGTCTTGGATCTCGGCGGCTTCTTTCTCATAGCCGTACTCACGGCAGATGTCGTTGTAGAAGTTCTTGCCTCGCGCACCCATGCCGCCCACGTAGAGCGCCACGTTGGGTCGCGCCATATCAAGCACCTTGTCTTTCGCTTCGCCGACGAGCGACTCGTCGATGGCCAAGAGACCGCCGGCAGAAATCTCGAGTGGTTTCAAACCGGCAGCGCGTTTGGCGCGACCTTTAGCGAGTGCCTTGCCCCACACCTTCTCGAACTTGTCGGGCACGAAAAATACCGGCAGCCAGCCGTCGGCGAGTTCGGCAGTGGCTTCCACGCTCAAGCCCTTCAACGACGCCCACCACACCGGAATGTCGGCGCGCACCGGATGGTTGATCAACTTGAGCGGCTTGCCGAGCCCGGTGCCTTCTCCGGCAGGGAGCGGTACCTTCACCGTCTGGCCGTCGTACGAGAGTGCCTTCTCGCGCTTCCACACCTCGCGGCACACTTCGATGTATTCCTTAATTCGTTGCATCGGCTTTTCGTACGGCATGCCATGGAAGCCTTCGATTACTTGCGGGCCCGACGCACCGAGACCGAGGATGAACCTGCCGTTCGACACGAAGTCGCAGCCCGCGGCAGTCATCGCCGTGAGCGATGCGGTGCGGGAATACACATTGATGATTCCGGTTCCGATTTCTACTCGTTTGGTGACGGCGGCGAGATACCCCACCTGCGAGATCGCATCGAAGCTGTAGGCCTCAGGAATCCAAACGACGTCCAGCCCTGCGCTCTCGAGTTCGACGACGCGCTTGGCGCCCTCGACGAAACCACCGGCGTATCCCATCATCATGCTGATTTTCATAATGAGGAGAACCTAGTGCGCACACCCCTGCGGTCGGGCAGCCCGCAGCCGCGACGCCACGAGTACCAACACCGTCGACGCAACACGTCGCGGCCGAGCCGACACGTCGCCGGAGCGACGGGCTTCGCTCAGTTGACTTGGCGGGTGCGACCTTGCCAATACGGCGCGCGGAGGTCTTTCTTCAGGATCTTGCCGCTCGGGTTGCGCGGCAATGCATCGGCCCACGCGACCTTCTTCGGTGTCTTGAAGCCAGCCAATTGAGTGCGGCCGAAGGCGACGATGTCGTCTTCGGTGACCTCGACGCCGGGCTTGCGCACCACGATGGCGAGCGGCACTTCACCCCAACGGTCATCGGGGATGCCGATGACCGCGACGTCCTGGATCGCCGGATGCTTCATGAGCGCGTTCTCGACCTCAGCCGGGTACACGTTCTCGCCGCCTGACACGATCATGTCTTTCACGCGGTCGTGGATGTAGACGTAACCCTCTTTGTCTTTGTAACCCGCATCGCCGGTGTAGAACCAGCCATTGCGAATCGACTTGGCGGTCTCCTGCGGCATGTTCCAATAGCCCTTCATCACCTGGCGTGAGCGAATGATGATCTCGCCAACCTCGCCGGCAGGAAGTTCCTTGCCGCTCTCATCGACGATCTTCAACTCGACGCCCATCGACGGCTTGCCACACGAGCGCAGCAAGTGCTTCTTCGGGCCGTCGACGTCATGGTCTTCGTGCATCAGCATGGTGACGACGCCGGTGGTCTCGGTGAGGCCGTACACCTGCACGAAGTTGCACTTGAACGTCTTCAGCGACGCCGCCAACACTTGCTCGGAAATTGGCGACGCACCGTACGCGATGAGTTTCAGGCTCGAGAAGTCGGCCTTGTCGATGTCGGGCACCATCAGTGTGAACGCGAGCAACGCCGGAACCATGAACGCGTGCGTAATGCGGTGCTGCCCGATCATCTTCACCATGCCGCCGATGTCCGTTGTCTCGCGGAGGATGATCGACTTGCAACCGTTGTACTGTCCGGCCGTCGCCCATCCACTGCCACCGATGTGGAAGAGCGGCATCGCCACCAAGTTGACGGCGTGCTCATTCATGCCCCACAAGTCGCGGGCACTCGGCAGGATGCCGAGGAAGTTGTCGTTCGTGAGCATGACGCCCTTCGGACGGCCAGTCGTGCCGCTCGAGTAGAGCTGGAACGCCACGTCGTGCGGCTTGGATTCGACGCCCGGGTCAATCGGCTGGTGGCGCGACACCCACGAGTCGTACGACTCGTGCGTCGAGTGCCCACCGATGACGACGATCTTTTTGGTGAATTTGAGGTCGCCGACGATTGCATCGAGCACCGGAACGAAGTCGGGGCCGACGATGAACACATTGGCCTGAGCGTCGTTCACGATGAAAGCAACTTCCGGCGGGGCAAGTCGGAAGTTGATGTCAACGCTGACGGCGTTCAACAGCGCACATCCGTAGAACACCTCGAAGTGCTCAATGGAGTTCTTGTCAAGGAACGCGACGCGGTCTTGGCTTCCCACGCCCGCCGCCTTCAGCGCCTGGGCGACCTGGGAGGAGCGCTTGTAGAGCTCTTGCCATGTCTGGACGCGATCGCCCTGGACAAGTGAGACCTTGCCAGAGAGGTTCTTCGCGTGTGTGCGAATGATGCCAGCGACGGTCGCAATGCCGGACGATGACTTCGCCGCAGCCGCAGGCTTCTTCAGGGCCGACTTCTTGGCGGCCTTCTTCGCTGGCTTGCGCGACGCCTTCCTCTTGGTGCTCTTCTTAGCCGGCCTGCGTGACGCCTTCTTCTTGGTGCTCTTCTTGGCCGGCTTGCGGGCTGGCTTCTTCTTGCCCTTCTTCTTGGCGGCTGGCTTCTTCTTCGACGCCTTCTTTTTCGCCTTTTTCGCTGACTTCTTCTTGGTGGGTTTACGACGCTTGGTTGCCATGGGCAGAAAAGGTAGTTGGCGCGGCGTCACGGGGCAACCCCAGCGCACGTTCTGCGAGAATATTTCGCTGCACCTCTCCGGTACCGCCCCCGATGGTGAGCGCACGGGCGAACAACGCGCCCTCGGCCCACTCCCGAGAGGCAAAAATGGCAGCTTCCTGCGGCACGTACGGCCCACCCCCGCCCATCAGAAGGCTGGCAGCCCCGACCAGTCGGAGTCCCACATCCATCACCTCTTGACCGTGTTCGTCGGCGAGGATCTTGCGAACGCTGGCCTCTGGGCCGGGTTCGGCACCTGCGATTCGCTGCACCAGCGTGCGCATTCGGATGAGCTCGAGCAAAACATGACGCTCATAGAGCCGAGTTACAGCGTCACGCGTTGACGCATCAATCAACTCGCCACGTGCCCGCAGCGCGCGTGCTGCATTAACGACGTCTTCCGCAGATGGGCCTCTGCCCCACAACGCACCTCCCGTCGACAGCGACACGCGCTCGTTGCTCAGCGTCACCCGAGCGAGACGCCACCCGTCGTGCACGTCGCCGACGACGTTCGCATGCGGTATGCGCACATTCGTGAAGAACACTTCGTTGAACGTGGTGCCGCCCGTCATCTCGCGGATCGGACGAATCTCGATGCCCTCGCTGCGCATCGGGCAAATGAAGTACGTGATGCCGTGATGTTTGTCGGCTTGGGGGTTGGTGCGAGCAAGCAAGATGCCGTACTCGGCGTACTGCGCGGCGGACGTCCAGATCTTCTGTCCGTTGACCACCCACTCGTCGCCGTCGCGAACTGCATTGGTGCGCAGGCTGGCCAAGTCGCTGCCACTCTCGGGTTCGCTGAACAACTGACACCAGAAGTGACGACCGGAGAGCAAGTCGAAGAGGTAGCGATCTTTCTGCTCCTGCGAGCCGGCGAACACGATCGTGGGGCCGGCCCACCCGATGCCGATCGGGTTGACCGGTCTCTGCACGCCTGCACGCCGCAACTCGTCATCGACGATCAACTGTTCGATTGGCGAGGCATCCAAACCCCATGGTCGCGGCCAGTGTGGAGCGACGAGCCCGCGACGCGCCAATTGTTCGGCCGAGGGCTTCGTGTGCTGTGCGAGCCATTCGCGTATCTCACGACGGAATGGGTGATCATCACCGGGCAGCAACGAAGCCGCCATGTCGATCATGCGGCGAGCATACCGATGCGTCGCATAGGTTGAGCATCGTGTTCGACCGCACGACACGACTCGTTGATTCCTCGAACGGTGTTCGCGTCGTGACGTACGACGAAGTAGCAGTCGACAGCGGTGCGGCAAGAGACGCAACGGCCAGAGTGCGGCAACCAGCGCTGCTGTTTTCACACGCAACTGGCTTTCACGGTCGGGTGTTCGCGCCAGTCGCAGCAGAACTGTCGGCGTATGACCGCACCACGTTCGACTACCGCGGCTACGGCGACACCGTCGCGCCCGCGGGCTGGAAGCTCTCGTGGGAGGGTTTCGGTGACGATGCACTCGCCGTCGCTCGCGACACCGTCGAACGCAATGGTGGTCGGCGCGTGGTTGGGGTCGGGCACTCGATGGGCGGGGCCGGACTCGTCATGGCGGCACTTCGCGAGCCCGCACTTTTTGCGGCCCTCGTCGTATTCGAACCGATCATCTTCCCGCCCGAAGTGCGCTCTGCTCCGGTTCGGGAGAATCCGCTCGCTGACGTGACCCGCAGGCGTCGGCGCAGTTTCCCTTCCTATGCCGATGCCATCGCCAACTTCTCATCCAAGCCCCCGCTCTCGTCGCTGCACGCCGACTCACTCGAGGCCTACGTGCGACACGGCTTCGCACAACTCGAAGATCGAGTCGAGATCAAGTGCGACCCAGAGTTCGAGGCGC
>RFOJ01000004.1 GCA_009926705.1 Acidimicrobiia bacterium | reverse complement strand
CGATCTCTGACTTCGGCACACCTTTTTGTCGAAGCCCGTACGCGACGTTCTCCGCCACTGTCATGTGTGGGAAGAGCGCGTAGTGCTGGAAGACCGTGTTGACGTCGCGCTTGTACGGCGGCACGCCTTGCACGAACTGTCCAGAGATTCGAATGAAACCTTCGTCGGGTTGCTCGAATCCGGCGAGCATGCGCAGCGTGGTGGTTTTGCCACAGCCGCTCGGCCCGAGTAGCGAGAGAAACTCGCCGGGGTGAATCTCGAGGTTGATCTTGTCGACGGCGACGACGTCGCCGTACCGCTTGGTGACGTCAACAAGTTCTACTGAACCGCGCTCCCCGCTCACTGCCGACTATCGCCCCCTCGTGCGCAAAACCCTAGTGGTCACGCGCTGGCGCGCGCCAGAACGCGCCGGCCGCCAGAGACTGCCGGCCCAAGCGTTGGGCACTTCGCAGCGGGAAGCGTGCGGTCAGATGTTGATGTTCGCCATCACGTGCTTGATGCGGGTGTAGTCATCAAGCGCGTAGGCGGAGAGGTCTTTGCCGTAGCCCGACTTCTTGTATCCGCCGTGCGGCATCTCGGCCACCACGGGGATGTGCGTGTTGATCCACACGCATCCGAAGTCGAGCGCCTTCGCCATGCGCATGGCCTTGCCGAAGTCGCGGGTCCACACCGATGACGCGAGACCATATTCAACGCCATTAGCCCACTTGATGGCTTCGGCTTCGTCGCTGAACTTCTGCACGGTGATAACTGGGCCGAAGATCTCTTGCTGGATCATGTCGTCGTTCTGCTTCAAGTCAGCGACCACGGTCGGCTCAAAGAAGTAGCCGGCATTCCCGATCTTGTTGCCGCCGGTGACGACGCGGGCGTGCTTGGGTGCTTTCTCCACGAACCCGCTCACGCGTGCCAGTTGGTTGGCGTTGTTGAGTGCGCCGTAGAGCACGTCGTCGTTCGGTGCGCCGGTCTTGGTGTTCTTCGCTGCTTCGGCGAGCGCTTCGACGAAATCGCCGTACACCTTGGGCCCGGCAATCACGCGAGTTGCGGCGGTGCAGTCTTGACCGGCGTTGAAGTAACCGGTCATCGAAATTTGCGCTGCCGCTGCGGCGAGGTCGGCGTCGTCGAACACGACGACTGGTGCTTTGCCACCAAGTTCGAGATGCACGCGCTTGAGCGACTTCGACGCTGCTTCGGCGACTTCCATTCCCGCGCGAACGGAACCGGTGACCGAAACCATCGACGGTGTCGGGTGCGACACCATCGTGCGACCTGTGTCGCGGTCACCGCAGACCACGTTGAACACGCCTGCTGGCAAGAACTCCGCAGCAATTTCGGCGAGCAGCGTGGTGGTTGCCGGAGTCGTGTCGCTCGGCTTCAGCACGATGCTGTTGCCGGCAGCAATCGCCGGCGCGAACTTCCAGACGGCCATCATCATCGGGTAGTTCCACGGCGCCACCTGTGCACACACACCGACAGGTTCGCGGCGGATCATCGACGTGAAGCCGCGCATGTATTCGCCGGTGCTCTTGCCCTCGAGCATGCGTGCGGCACCAGCAAAGAATCTGATTTGGTCGACCATCGGTGGAATCTCTTCCGACGTGGTGATGGAAACCGGCTTGCCGCAGTTCTCGACTTCCATTGCGATGAACTCGTCTTTGCGAGCCTCGATGGCGTCGGCGATGCGAAAGAGTGCTAGCGAGCGCTCGCTCGGCGTCGACTCTTTCCACGTATCAAAACCGCGCTGCGCAGCAGCCATTGCGGCGTCGATGTCGGCCTGCTTGCTGTTGGGCGAGGTGGCGTACACCTTGCCGGTGGCGGGGTTAATGATGTCGAGGGTGTCGCCGCTCGCGGCATCAACGTGTTTGCCATCGATGAAATTACGGAACTTTTTCATACGGTTTTCCTATCACAGCGCCGCAACTATTTGGCACGACAAGCATCGCGCACGTGGTAGGCGCACACATGGCGCGGTGCGCTAGAACAAGGGGTGTGAGTTCTGCGCGCACGAAGCCCGCGCACGCCACGTTGGGCGTCCCGAAAGAGACCAAAACACTCGAAGGCCGAGTGGCTCTCACCCCCGACGGCGTCCGCGAGTTTGAGCGACTCGGCGTGGAGGTGTTCGTCGAAACTCGCGCGGGCGAGGCCGCTTCCATCCCCGACTCCGCATACCAATCTGCCGGCGCCACCATCGTGCCGACCGCCGCTGACGCCTGGGGCCAGAGCATGGTCGTGAAGGTGAAGGAGCCAACCGAGAAAGAGTTCGGCTTCCTGCGCAAAGACCTCACGCTCTTCACCTACCTGCATCTCGCGGCGTACCCGAAGGTCGCAAAGGCTCTCATTGAGACGAAAGCCACCGGAGTTGCTTATGAAACGGTGCAGCTCGCCGATAAGTCGCTTCCACTACTCGCACCGATGAGCGAGATTGCCGGACGACTCGCGACGCAAGCCGGTGCCTACTACTTGCAGCGGCCGTATGGCGGTCGCGGCGTGCTGATGGGAGGCGCACCCGGCGTGCGACCAGCGAAGGTGATGGTGATCGGCGCGGGCAATGTTGGTTGGAACTCAGCGCGTATCGCAGCCGGAATGGAAGCTGAAGTGACGATCCTCGACAAGAACTTGGACCGTCTTCGCTTCGTCGACCAGATTCACCAGGGTCGCATCACGACGCTCGCATCGAACCGCGGCGCCATCGAGCGCACGATTGCCGAGGCTGATCTGGTCATCGGAGCGGTGCTCATTGCCGGTGCGCGCGCACCCATCGTGGTCACCACTGACATGGTCAAGTCGATGAAGAAAGGTTCGGTCATCGTCGACGTGGCAATCGACCAAGGCGGCTGTGTCGAGACGATGCGCGAGACCACGCACACCGAGCCGGTGTACGAGATGCACGGCGTGATTCACTACGCGGTGGGCAACATGCCGGGTGCGGTACCCAACACCAGCACCTACGCACTTACGAATGCGACTCTGCCCTACCAGCTGCAGTTAGCAATGCTCGGCGCGCGCGACGCAGCAAAAGCCGACCCTGCAATGGCATTGGGTGTGAACACGGTTGGCGGCAAGATGACCAATAAGCCGAGCGCCGAGGCACTCGGCTACGACTTCGTCGAACCGCTCGTCGCGCTGGGCTGACTCGAGAGCGGCCAAACAGCATGTCGAACGCTCCAGCGATCTCGCTTCGCAGAGTGTCCAAACAATTCGGAGATGTCGTCGCCGTTGCCGACGTGTCGCTCGACATCAACGACGGCGAGTTCCTCACCTTGCTCGGTCCATCGGGGTCAGGAAAGACCACCGTGTTGCGCATGATCGCCGGCTTCGAGCTGCCGACCAGCGGCGAGATCCTGCTGAACGGCAACGACGTGTCAAACGAGCCTGCGTTCAAACGCGACGTCAACACCGTGTTTCAGGACTACGCCCTCTTCCCGCACATGACGGTGGCCGACAACGTGGAATACGGCATGCGAGTGCGCAAGGTCGACAAGGCCGAGCGAGCGCAGCGCCGAGACGAAGCATTGCGAATGGTTCGCCTCACGCAGATGGCCGATCGCATGCCCGCGCAACTCTCGGGCGGGCAGCGGCAGCGCGTCGCACTGGCCCGCGCCATCGTGAACCGACCCAAGGTGCTGTTACTCGACGAGCCGCTCGGCGCGCTCGACTTGAAACTTCGAGAAGAGATGCAGACCGAGCTCAAAGCCCTGCAGCGGGCGCTGAACATCACGTTCGTGTATGTCACACACGACCAGGGCGAGGCGTTATCGATGAGCGATCGCATCGCGGTGTTCAACGGGGGCCGACTCGAGCAGGTCGGTTCGCCGCGCGACCTCTATGAACGTCCGGCGACGGCGTTCGTCGCTGGATTCGTCGGCGTTGCGAATCTCTTCGACGAAGAGACATCTCAACGGCTGTTCGGCAGACGCGCAGTGCACACCCTGCGACCAGAGCGCGTACGCGTGCTAGCGGCTGGGGCGAGCGAGGGTCACGCTGCGCGAGTGGTGGATTCGCAGTACCTGGGGGCCGAGATGCGAATCACCTGTCGTCTCGATGCCGGGGTTATTGTCGTAGCCAGCGTCCCAAGCGCACAAGCTCGGATCGCGTCGCGCGACGAAGCAGTCGCGCTGTCGTGGGAGCCGAGCGCAGTGTTCGAGGTAAGCGCCTCGCGATGAACGTCGCGACGAGATATGTCGCCATGCGGCGACAAGCAAGAAGGCAATACCACGATGTCCAATAAGGGGGGCAAATGAAGAAAGTAAGTGCACTAGCAGTAGCGCTGCTCGGTGTCGTCACGCTCGGAGCGTGCGGCGGGGGCGACGACGGCGGAGCAATGCTCGAGGAACTTGGTGAAGGCGAAGGTGCAGTCAACCTCGTCGCCTGGGCCGGTTACGTCGAAGACGGCTCCACCGACCCGAACGTCGACTGGGTGAGCGACTTCGAAGCCGAAACTGGTTGCGAAGTGAACGTGAAGATCGGCAACTCGTCCGACGAGATGGTCGAGCTCATGCAGAGCGGCGAGTACGACGCAGTGTCGGCCTCGGGCGACGCGACGCTTCGCCTGATTGCTGGCGGCGACGTGGTTCCGGTCAATACTGACTTGATTCCGAACTATGCCGACGTGTTCGAAGGCTTGAAGAACAAGCCGTGGAACTCCGTCGACGGTAAGGCATACGGCGTACCGCACGGTCGCGGTGCCAACCTCTTGGTGTACAACACCGAGGCGGGTGCAGCTCCGTCGTCGATTGTCGACATGTTCTCGCCAGACAGCCCGTACGCAGGAAAGATCTCCGTGTACGACAGCCCGATTTACATCGCTGACGCAGCGATCTACTTGATGGCGACGCAACCGGAGTTGGGCATCACCAACCCCTACGCGCTCGACCAGACGCAGTTCGACGCAGCGATTGCCGCGCTCGAGACGCAGAAGTCGATCGTCGGTCAGTACTGGGCGCTCTACACCGATCAGCAGGCCGCTCTTGAGAACGGCAGCGTCACGCTGGGCACCACCTGGCAGGTCATCGTGAACTTGGCGAAGGCCAATGGCGCGAAAATCGACTCGACGCTGCACGACGAAGGTGCAACTGGTTGGTCGGACACCTGGATGGTTTCAAGCAAGGCCAAGCATCCGAACTGTGCGTACAAGTGGCTCAACCACATCATCTCGCCGAAGGCCAACGCTGGCGTCGCTGAGTGGTTCGGTGAAGCACCTTCCAACGCGAAGTCGTGCGCTCTCACCGCAGATCCGAACCACTGCGCCACGTTCCACGCCGACGACGAGGAGTACTTCTCGAAGGTGTACTACTGGACCACTCCGACCAAGGACTGCTTGGACGGACGTGACGTCGAGTGCGTGCCGTACAGCGAATGGGTGAACGCCTGGAACAAACTCCGCGCGTAACCGACTCAGGTCGCAACATCGCGGGCCGGGGGAAACCCCGGCCCGCGTTTGCGCTGTGGGGGCTGTTGTCGGCCCCGCTCGCCTGGCTGCTCGTCGTCTACGTGGGCTCGCTCGCGCTCTTGGTAGTGAGCGCGTTCTTCAGCCTCGACGACTTCACGGGTAAACCGACGACCGACCTCACCACCGGCAATATCTCCGAGGCGTTCACGCAGGGCGAATACGTCTCGCTCGTCGGGCGGAGCATCGGCGTAGCCGTGGCCGCGACGCTGCTGTGTTTCGCGCTTGCGATGCCGACCGCTTTCTACATCGCCCGCCTCGCCTCGCGCCGCACGAGACGTGCGCTCATCGTGGCGCTGATCCTTCCTCTCTGGACCGGCTACCTAGTGAAGGCCTTCGCTCTTCGCGCCGTGCTTGCGCCGGGCTCCGATTACGGAGACGGTGGCTTCATGTCGGGTCTGGTCGGCTGGTCGCCAGGCTTCGGTTACGTCGCTGTGACGTTGACGCTCGCCTACTTGTGGTTTCCGTACATGTTGCTGCCGATCTATGCGGGCCTTGAGCGCCTGCCGAACTCGATGCTCGATGCCTCAGCTGATCTGGGAGCCGGATCTCTGCGCACCTTCCGCCTCGTGATGCTGCCGCTCTTGCTGCCGTCGATTGCTGCCGGCAGCATCTTCACCTTTTCACTCTCGCTCGGCGACTACATCACGGTGAAGATTGTCGGTGGCACCGCTCAGATGATCGGCAACATCATCGAGCGCGCGTTGTTGGCGCCGAACCAACCATTGGCTGCGGCATTCACGTTGTGGCCGATGTTGATCATGGTGGCGTATCTCGCAGTCATGGGCCGCGCGGGAGCGTTCAAGAACCTCTGATGCAACTCTCCCCTCTCGCCCGACTCATGTTGCGACTTGTGACGTACGCGGTGCTCGGCGTGGTGTACTTGCCGCTCGCACTCATTTTCGTCCTGTCGTTCAACTCTGCCAAGTCGATTGCGTGGCCGCCGGTCGGCTTCTCAACTCGCTGGTGGGAAGGATTTCTCGATGTCGAGAGTGCGCGCGAGGCGCTGTTCTCGTCAGCGCGACTTGCATTCGTCGCAATGATCATCGCCATCGTGCTTGGTTCGATGCTCGCATTCGCTCTTCAGCGCTATGAGTTCTACGGAAAGAACGTAATCAGTTTTCTCGCCGTTCTGCCGATCGCCCTGCCTGGCATCGTTACAGGCGTTGCGCTTCGCAACACGTTCGTGCGGTTCGGGTGGGACCTCGGGTTTCTCTCCGTAGTCGCCGGCCACGCGACGTTCTGCATCGTCGTCGCGCACAACAACGTGATCGCCCGGTTGCGTCGCATCGCGCCGAACCTGCGCGAGGCGTCGGCCGATCTCGGGGCGACCCCGTTTCAGACCTTCCGCCTCGTGACATGGCCGCTCATTCGCTCAGCGGTGCTCGCCGGCGGAATCTTGGCGTTTGCCCTGAGCTTCGACGAAGTGGTGGTCACCACTTTCACCGCAGGTGCCGGCGTGCAGACACTGCCCCAGTGGATTCTGAACAACTTCTCGCGACCCAACGTGCTTCCCTACGTGACCGTGATGGCCACGCTGGTGATGCTGGTGTCGCTGCCGATTGCGTGGCTGGCCCAGCGTCTCGGCGACTCGAACCCAGGCTGACGCTCGGGCGCATCTCGGGCCGGCCGCAGCTCGCACGCCAATTTCGGTGGGAGTACGACGGCGACGTAGCGTCGCCGATGGTGGCGCGAAGTTTCGATCACGATCCGAAGAACACCGTCGTTCTGCCCGGAGGGCAGCGAGCGCACCGCGACGCAGTGCAACAGAATGAGGTAGTCAAGCGTCGCTTTGAGTCGCCGTGTGACGGCGTGTGGAGTCTGGTCGGCAACGGTTTGTCGAATCAAACATTTGTCCGGGCGCATGACGGCGTAATCGCAATCGACACTGGAGAGTGTGTCGAAGAGATGCGCGAAGCACTGCGCGAGTTGCGCAGTGTTGAGCGCGCGCCAGTAGCCGGCGTGATCTACACGCACTTTCACTACGTCGACGGCACGGCGGCGATTCTTGAAGAGGCCGGCTCGAGCAAGTCGGGCGGAACAGCACTTCCGATCGTCGGGCACAAGCGCATCACCGTCAATCGCACCCGCGCATCGGCAGAGATCGGCCCTGCGTACGCACGCGGCCTCGTCGAGCAGTTCGCCGTCGCGCTTCCTGCGGACGGTCCCGACGGGCTCGTCAACGTCGGACTCGGGCGCTGGTATCGCAACCCCGGGCATGCTCCGTTCACCTCTGGCCACCTTCCGGTCACGCACGAACTCGACGACACCTCCGGCACGTTCACGCTCGCCGGCGAGACCATCCACTGGGCGCACTGCCCGAGCGATGCCGATGACTCCGTGAACTTTTATTTTCCGTCCCGGGAGTTGTGCGTGCACAACACGGTCTGGCCGGTGCTCTTCAATGTGTATGCGATACGAGGCGAGGAATACCGCGATCCGCGCGTGCTCCTGAAGGGTTTCGACAGGGTGCTCGCGTGGGAACCCGAGCATCTTGTCGGCGCACACGGCCCGGCAATCTCCGGCAAGAGGCAGATTCGCGAGCGCGTTACAAGGTCGCGCGACGCCATTCAGTACCTGTGGGATCAAACCGTGCGCGCCATCAACAAAGGATGGACTGCCGATGAGATCGCCGATCGCGTCAGGCTGCCCGCCAGTTGTGACGACGACTACCTCACGTCAGAGCGCTACGGCGTGGCTGAGCATCACGTGCGGCAGATTTTCGCCGGGCTGCGGGGCTGGTTCGACGGCGATGAGTCGAAACTGTTTCCACTGGCACCTGCCGAGCGCTATCAGCGACTGATCGACGGCTTTGGGGGTCGCAGCGAAGTGCGCAAGCAGGCGGCTACGGCGCTCGACAGCAACGAGGTGCGCTGGGCAACCGAACTTGCGACGTGGCTTGCTCGTACGACAGACGCGACCGCCGACGACAAGGCACTGCTCGCTCGCTGCATGCGCACCATCGGTGAGCGCACTCCAGCTGCCAACATTCGCAACTGGGCGCTCACTCGTGCCCGACATCTCGACGGCTCTGGCCCGATGGACCGCTACTACCAGCATCGCTTCAGCGCACGACTCGTGCATCACCACGACAATGCGACGATCATCAACACGTTGCGAGTGACGCTCGAGCCGGCGCTCGTCGAAGGCATCGACCACATAGTTACGTTCGTCGTCGACGGCGAGCGACACGGCTTGCACGTTCGCAACGGTGTGGCGGTTCCGACGGGCGAAGCGAGCGCGACAAGCATCGCCGCAACCAGCACCAGCGAAGTAGCACTCACGCGCACCACCCTGGTCGACGTGCTCTCAGGCCGAACAACGTGGTCAGACTGCGCGCAGCGCGGTGCGATCCGAGTCTCAGGTGATACAAGAACGCTCGATGCCGTGCGTGCTGCATTCGACGTGCCCGGATTGAAGTCTTAAGGCACCCTGCAGGACGATCGACCTCGCATCATGAACGGCCACTCGACGCAACCCACCGGCCCGGCACTTCCGCGCGCGTCACGACCGTTCGCCGGCAACGCGGCACGCCTGCTGTCAGAGTCGATACCCGCCGCAGAGCCGTTGACCCTGCCCCAGTCGAGCGCACCGAACGTCGTGATCGTGCTGCTCGACGACGTGGGCTTTGGCACATGTTCCACATTTGGTGGACCAGTTCCGACGCCTGCGCTCGATCGTGTTGCGCGCGAGGGGCTGCGATTCAATCAGTTCCACACCACGGCATTGTGTTCACCGACTCGCGCGGCGATGTTGACCGGGCGCAATCATCACGCCGTGCACATGGGCGGCATCGCCGAGGCTGGCTCGGCGTTCCCCGGCTATGACTGCATCATTCCGCGGGAAGCCGCCAGCGTCGCAGAAGTGTTGAAGCTCTCGGGATACTCCACCGCCGCATTCGGCAAGTGGCATCTCACGCCGCTGCGCGAGCAGAGCTTGACCGGACCGTTTGATCGTTGGCCGATGGGTCTGGGCTTCGAGCGTTTCTACGGCATTCTTTCGGCAGAAGCGAGCCAGTACGAGCCGCCGATGTTCGACCAGACCACGCCGGTGATGCCATACGAACACAACGAGCGATATCACATGACTGAAGACATCGCCGATCGCGCAATCGAGTGGATGCGATTGCAGCGCTCCACCAATCCGCATCGTCCGTTCTTCGCGTATTTCGCGACGGGCGCGATGCACTGTCCGCACCACGTGTGGCCGGAGTGGGCCGACAAGTTCAAGGGGCAGTTCGATGACGGATGGGACACGCTGCGCGAGCGAATCTACGAGCGCCAGCTGAAACTCGGTGTCATTCCGAAGGGAACGGTGCTCACACCCAGACCGTCGGAGATTCCCTCATGGGACGACTACCCCGACAAGTACAAGCCGGCCGCACGACGGCTGATGGAAGTGTTTGCCGGCTTCATGGCGCACACTGACGCGCAAGTCGGCAGGCTGCTCGACGCGCTCGACGACCTCGGCGTAGCCGACAACACAATCTTCGTCTACGTAACTGGCGACAACGGCGCGTCGGCCGAAGGCACGTTGCACGGCGCGTGGAGCGCACCGTCGTTTCAGAACGGCATGCCCGAAGATCCGGACTGGATCCTCGACCACATCGACGACTTCGGTACCGCGCGGTGCGAGAACCATTACAACCTCGCCTGGGCGTGGGCTCTCGATGCACCCTTCCAATGGATGAAGCAAGTCGCATCGCACTTCGGCGGCACCCGCAACGCGATGGCGGTTCGCTGGCCGAAGGGCATCACCGACAAGGGCGGCCTGCGACAGCAGTTTCACCACGTGGTCGACCTGTACCCCACGATTCTCGAAGCAGCTGGCATCGAGGCGCCGCGCAGCGTGAACGGCATCGAGCAAATGCCCCTGCACGGAGTCTCGATGATGCAGTCGTTCGCAGACGCAGGTGCCGCAGAGTCGCACCACACGCAGTACTTCGAGATGTTCGGCAACCGCGCGATCTATCACGACGGGTGGATCGCGTCGTGCTTCCATGGTCGCGTGCCGTGGAACCGATTCGGTTCGGTGCCATTCGACGGACCGCAAGAAAAGTGGGAGCTTTACGACATCCGCAACGACTTCTCGCAAGGTGTCGACCTCGCCGCCGAGCACCCAGACCGACTCGAGAAACTGAAAGCGCTCTTCGACGCGGAGGCACGGCGAAACAACGTGTACCCCCTGAAGGAACCAGCACAAACTTTTGGACCCGCGTTCTACGTCGGCGACGCACTCGGCGACATCACTTCGATGACGTACACCACCGTCAATTGGCGCATGCCCGAGCGCAATGTAGTGAACCTGAAGAACTGTTCGTTTCGTATCGCCGCTGACGTCACCGTGAGCAATGGCACGCACGGAGTGATCGCGTGCCAAGGCGGCAACATGGCTGGCTGGAGCCTGTATCTCGACGACGAAACGCGACCCGTGTACCACTACAACTGGGTCGGCCACGAGCACTATGTGGCGACGGCGAAGTCCTCGCTCTCACCCGGTCGTCACCGTATCGAAGTCGATTTCGTCTACGACGGCGGCTTCGGTGCGGGTGGTGACGCCGTCGTGTCGGTTGACGGTTCGCCCGTCGCCGCGGTACGGCTCGAGCACACGGTGCCAGTGACGTTCTCGATGAGCGGCGAAACGTTCGACGTCGGTCTCGATTCTGGCGCGGTGGTCGGCAACTATCCGCACGTGTATCGATTCACCGGAGAGATTCATTCGGTGTTACTCGAGCGGCTTAGCGAGCCATCACCCGAGATTCGCGCGATGGTGGCTGATGCCGAGTTCCGCGCGAGTCTGATGATTCAGTAACGACGTTCCGGCTGACCGCAACGACGCTTCGGCTGACCGCCGAACATGCTGTGGAGAGTAGGGTCGCAGCATGGCTGCGCACGAAAAGAAACTCGGATACAACACCGGATATTGGGGTTCGGGTCCTCCGGCCGGAGTGGTCGAAGCGGTGAAAGAAGCAGACAAGCTCGGCTTCCATTCATTGTGGACCGCCGAGGCCTACGGCAGCGATGCGCTCACGCCGCTCGCTTGGTGGGGCGCACAGACCAAGCAGATCAAACTCGGCACCGGCATCGTGCAGATGAGCGCGCGCACGCCCGCTGCGACCGCCATGTCGGCGATGACGCTCGACCATCTGAGCGAAGGTCGCATGATTCTCGGTCTCGGTGCATCGGGCCCGCAGGTGGTGGAAGGTTGGTACGGCCAGCCGTACCCCAAGCCCCTCGCCCGCACGCGTGAATATGTCGACGTCGTACGCCGCATTGTGCGCCGCGAGGAACCCGTCGAATTCCACGGTGAGTTCTATGACATGCCATTGCGTGAAGGCGGTATCGGTCTGGGCAAGGCGCTGAAGAGCACGATTCATCCGTTTCGCAAGGAGATCCCCATTTACCTGGCGGCAGAAGGCCCGAAGAACGTCGCACTCGCTGCCGAGATCTGCGACGGATGGTTGCCACTCTTTTATTCACCGAAAGACGACGCGCACTATCGCCGTTGCCTCGACGAAGGTTTCAAGAAGTCGGGCGATGCAACAAAGCGCGACCGCTTCGAAGTGGTGTCATCGTTGTTCGTGGTGCCAGGCGACGATGCGGAGAAGTGCGCCGACTTCATCCGTCCATTCGTGGCGCTGTACGCCGGCGGCATGGGCGCCAAGGGAGCGAACTTTCACTTCGAAGTTTTCGCGCGCATGGGATGGGAACACATCGCCAACCAGGTGCAAGAGCTCTACTTGCAGGGAAAGAAGAAAGAAGCGGCCGCGTTGATTCCGCTCGAGATGGTGGAAGACGTGGCCCTCGTTGGCCCGCTCGACAAGATCAAGGGCGAATTGCCGAAGTGGAAAGAAACCGCTGTCACAACATTCTTGGTGGGCGGGCCGGCGTCGATGCTGTCGATGTACGGCGACTTGCTCGCCTAGAGCGCCGGCAAGGTGCCCGGCACGACGCGAGTCGGTATCGGCTTAGTCGCAGCAACTGTCGCGCCAGCCGCAGCCCGCGCATTTGTAATGCGCATGCTCGGGGTGCAACGCGTGGCCGCACTGCGGGCACTCACTGAAGATGGAGTACCGCGTATTGCATGACGGCGCAGATGCCTCCGCGGCTGATTGAGCAGCAAGTGGCGCGGCAGTGAGCACTGCGGGCGACTCGTGTGACGCAATCGATGCCGAAGATGCGTTCTGCGGGCTCATGCGACACCTAGCGTAGAACGCCGCGGCTCTCCAATGACTGATAACTCGCCCCTCGCCACTGAAACGGGCGAACTGCCACTCATCCGGCCCGGCAGTGCGCGGTCGGCGCTCTCCCACCACCAGTTCCGGAGAATTTTCGCCGCGTCGTTCGGCTCGAACATCGGATCGTGGATCCAGAACGTGGTCCTCCCGATTTACATCTATAACCGCACCGGCAAGGCGTCAGTGGTGGCGCTGCTCATCCTCGCACAGATGGGCCCACTGCTCCTGCTCGCGATTCCCGCGGGGGTGATCGCCGACACCGTCGACAGGCGCAAGTGGCTCATGTCGATGCAGATGGTCATGCTCACGTTCTCGTTCGTGCTCGCCGCATTGGCACGAGTCGACGCGCCAATCTGGGCACTCTTCCTTGCACAGTTGGCGATCGGTATTGCAAATGCATTGAACATGCCTGCGTGGTCTGCCCTGCTGCCGTCGCTCGTTCCGCAACATGACCTGCCCGGCGCGATGTCGCTCAACTCCACCTTGATCAATGGCTCGCGCGTCATTGGCCCGATTCTCGTGGCGCTCTTTTCGCCGCTCGGAGCCGAAGCATGGCACTTCTTCACGTTCAATGCATTCACCTATCTCTTGGTGGTGTGGGCACTCTCGCGCACACAGACCCCGCACCACGCGCCCGATACCACACGTGGCTGGAAGCGCTTCACGTTCGCCTTCCGCGTGGCGAAGGAGCGCCCAGCGGTCAGCCGTCTGATCATGACACTCGGCCTGTATTCGCTCATCTCGCTGCCGTACATCGGGCTCTTCCCCGCCGTCGCTGAATTGAATTTCGGCATCAACGATTCGAGCGCCGTCTACAAGTGGCTCTACGCCACATGGGCGTTCGGCGCTGCACTCGGCGGTCTGGCGCTTGGGACGCTGTTCGTGGGGCGCGACCCACGCATCATGATTCGCTGGGGTTTCGCGGCAAATGCGGTGGCGATGCTCGGGTTCGCTGCCTCACGATCCGCGGTACCGGCGTTCGTGACCGGCTTCTTCCTCGGCGTGTCGTACTTCTTTACGACGACGGCGATGTCAACCGTCTTGCAGGGCCGCCTTGCGCCGCACGAGCGTGGTCGAACGATGGCGTTGTGGTTCATGTCGTTCGGCGGCACGGTTCCGATCGGCAACATGATCTTCGGTCCGCTCGTCGATGCGCACGGCGCACGATGGTTGCTGTTTCTCGGTGCGGCGTGGGCGCTAGTGCTGGCGTGGTGGTGCAACATTCGTGCGCTCGACCACAAGTCGGGCCGCACTACAGCCTGACCGCGACCTGCATGGGCCGCGTCTAAGCGAATGCCTCTACGAGGCGTTCAAGCCCTGCGACGCGCGAACCTTTGATGAGCACGGCGTCGCCCTCGCCGAAGTCGCCGACTCGAAGAATCGCTGCTTGAAGCGAGACCGACTCTTCTCCGTACAAGTTGGTGTCAACGCAGATGAGGTCGATGTTGTGGCGGCGGGCCAGCGCAGCGATGGCACGGTGCGCGAGCTCGGGGGTCTTGAGTTCGGCCATCACACCGACGAACGCAAATCGTCGCTTCGCAGGCAATGCAGCGAGTGTTTCGAAGGCGGCGGCCATCGACTTGGGGTTGGCGTTGTAGGCATCGTCAATCAGCGTGACTCCACGCGACGTAGTGCGAACGCTCATGCGGTTGGGCGACATCTGCGCTGACTCGATCGCCGCACCCGCCCCTTGAATGTCAACCCCACATGCCCCGGCCGCAGCGATTGCGGCAGCGGCATTGCTGGCGCTGTGACGACCAGCGATTGGAAGACGGAACGACACGTTGCCCCACGGCGTGGCGAGGTGCACGGTGGCGTGGGCTTTGCTGTCGAGGTCGACGTTCACGATTCGTACGGTCGATGTCTGCGCTTCACCGAACGTGATGATTGGTGCCGATGATCTCGCCTGCATTGCGAGCACGCGATCGTCGTCGGCATTGAGAATCGCGATGCCGTCGCTGGGTAGCGACTCGATGAGCTCGCCTTTGGCGCGGGCGATGCCATCAAGATTGTCGAGCAACGCGCTGTGCGCCTCAGCGACTGCGGTGACAACACCGATTCGCGGTAAACCCACCTCAGTGAGGCGCGTGATTTCGCCGTGGCCGCGCATGCCCATCTCCAGCACGAGCGCTTCGCAGTCGTCGGGGGCGTTCAGCAACGTGATGGGCACGCCTTGGTCGTTATTGAACGATCGCGAACTCGCCGCAACTTTGAGCGCCGAGCCGATTGCAGCAGCGGCGAAGTCTTTGGTGGTGGTCTTGCCAACCGAGCCAGTGATGCCAACGACCCGATGTTGCACGCGCGGCTGCATGCTCTCCCGCGCCCATCGGCCAAGTTTCCGCAGGGCTTCCACCGTGTCTGGCACCACAATGGCGGTTCCGCGTCCCGGCTCACGCGACGTGAGGTAGGCGCCCGCACCACGCGCGAGTGCGTCGTCGATGAAGTCGTGGCCATCGCGCTGGGCAACAATCGGCACGAAGAGTTGCCCCATCGCGAGCGAGCGAGAGTCGAACGTGGCTCCAGAGAGATGCGCGTTCTTGCCGCTCAGCTGACCGCCAACCGCATAGGCAACGTCGGTCGCCATGAATCGCATACGAAGGTCAAGCGTACGAGGCAAGTACCGTTGATACGAGTGAATTCGCGCTCGCGCACCCACGTAATCGTCATCTTCGGTGGCGAGTCGGCGGAACATGATGTCAGCTGTGTGACCGCTGCCCACGTGCTGCGCGCACTTGACCCGCAGAAGTACGACGTGACCACGGTTGCCATCTCCCGCACCGGCGAGTGGATGCTCGCCGAGAGCGCAATGGCGGCGTTGGCACGCGGCCGCGATGCATTGCCGGAGAAGTTGGAGGCGACGGGACGCCCGTCATCTCTCGGTGATGTGATGGCGAATGCCGCTGCGCGAAACATGTCGAGCACGTCTGGGCACAACGTGTCGAGTGCGTCGGTAAACACTGTGGTGCTGCCTCTCTTGCATGGCCCGATGGGCGAAGACGGAACGGTGCAGGGCCTGCTCGACCTCGCTCATGTTGCTTATGTCGGCGCAGGTGTGCTCGGAAGTGCCGTGTCAATGGACAAGGCGACGACGAAGCGGGTGCTTGCAGCAGAAAACATTCCGCAACCAAAGTTTGTCGCGTTGCGTGAAGACGCGATCACCGGTGCTGCCGGTTCGACGAATATCAGCGACGCTGTGACGAAACTCGGTCTGCCGGTGTTCGTCAAACCGGCGAACATGGGCTCGTCGGTTGGCGTGGCAAAGGCGAAGTCGGCAGAAGAAGCAATCGCTGCGGCGCGAGCCGCACTCGCATACGACGAGTGGGTGCTGTTCGAAGAAGCCGTGGTTGGCCGCGAGATCGAAGTGTCGGTGCTCGGCAACCGTGAGCCACGGGCGTCGGTGGCCGGCGAAATCATCCCCGGTCGAGAGTTCTACGACTACGAAGACAAGTATGTCGGCGACGGCGCGAAGCTGCTGGTGCCTGCCCCATTGAGCGATGAAGAGGCGGCTCAAGTGCGGGGGCTCGCATTGCGAGTATTTCGCGCGGTGCGCGCCGAGGGCATGGCGCGAGTCGACTTCTTCTACGAAGAAAAGCGGGCCGACGGCAGCAAGGGTCGCGGGTTTCTGTGCAATGAGATCAACACCATCCCAGGCTTTACGCCGATTTCGATGTACCCGAAATTGTGGCACGCAACGGGGCTCTCATACCCCGCATTAATCGACGAGTTGATCTCGCTCGCGCTCGAGCGCCACGAACGCCGGGCGAAGTTCCGCACCACCAAGCGCTAGTCGAGCAGCACGGCAGGCACCCCGAGCCACGGGTGGTGGTCAGTTGCCGACGCGGCGCAACGCAAATGCGCGATGCGCGTCAGCTGCCGGCGGGCGGGATGTTGATCTTCATCCCCGGAAACAAGAACACATCGACACTCGGCCATTGGTTGGCAGCAAGCAGCGAGTTGGTCGACACGCAGAACTTCTTGCGAATGGCAGAGAACGAATCACCAGCCTGCACTTCGTATGTTCCAGCCGGGCGGTTGCCGCAACCGGGCTGACCGACGGGGTTGGCGACCACGGTCTGCTGCGTCTGGTTGACGGTCACCTGGGCGCTCGGCGGAATCTTCAATTCGCGGCCCGGATACGGGAATTGCGAGGTGGAGAGGAGGCCGTTCCATGACAGCAACTGCTCGACGGAAATACCGAACGTGTTGGCCACCTTGATTGGCGAGTCGCCAGCTTGCACCACATAGATCTGCTCAACGCCGACCGCACCCGGCGGCAATGTGGTGACGACCGGTGCGATGGTGGTGACCGCCGGCGGAATCGTGGCGAAGTCGGTGGGGCCGATAGGCACGATGGTGGTGGCAGAGCCGGCGGCGTCGACGCCGCACGAAGTGAGCACCAGCGCGAGCACGAACCAGCGAGAACGCATTGCGACGAGTTTACGCTCGGCGCACGGCGTAACGGGTGAGGGTGATGTGACCTCTGAGCACCCGCGCGAGCGCGGCGTTAAGCGTGAAGGTGATGTGCGCCACTACGCGAGCGGGCGGGCCGATGCGGCAATCGGCGACGGTAGCGACGTCGAACCCATGAGGTACGCGTCCACTGCCGATGCAGCGGCGCGACCTTCGGCGATGGCCCACACGATGAGGCTCTGTCCGCGGCCCATGTCGCCCGCGACAAACACCCCGTCGACGTTCGTGCGGTAGTCGTCGGTGCGAGCAACGTTGCCGCGCGAATCGAGTGCAACGCCGAGTTGCTCAAGCCACGAACTTTTTTCGGGGCCGACGAACCCGAGCGCCAAGAACACGAGGTCAGCGGGTATCTCGCGTCGCGAACCAGGCACCGGCACGAATTTGCCAGCCGTGGCCGGGCTGCTGGCCGTCGCGGGCGCGCCCGGCTCGAATCGCACCTCGGTGAGCACCAGTGCTCGCACATTGCCGTTGTCGTCGCCAAGGAATTCTTCGGTGTTCACGCTGAACACGCGCTCTCCACCCTCTTCGTGGGCAGATGACGTGCGATACACGAGACTCCACTGCGGCCACGGGTTGTCGCCGGCGCGCACTTCGGGTGGGCGCGGCATGATCTCGAGTTGCGTCACCGATGCGGCACCTTGCCGGTGTGCGGTGCCGAGGCAGTCGGCTCCGGTGTCGCCACCGCCGATGATGATGACGTGCTTGCCTTTGGCGTCGATTGCCGGTGAGCTGAAGTCGCCTTCTTGCACCTTGTTGGCAATGGGCAGGTATTCCATCGCCTGATGGATGCCGCGCAGTTCGCGCCCCGGCACGTTCAAGTCGCGCCATGCGGTGGCACCGCATGCGAGCACGACCGCATCGTGCGTGGCGCGCAATACTTCGACATCGACGTTTTCACCGACGTTGGCATTGGTGCGAAACTCGGTGCCCTCGGCTTTCATCTGCTCGATGCGACGCTCGAGGTGCGATTTCTCCATCTTGAATTCGGGAATGCCGTAACGCAACAGGCCGCCGATGCGATCGGCACGCTCGAGCACCACGACTTCATGCCCGGCGCGAGTCAACTGTTGTGCTGCAGCAAGACCTGCCGGCCCAGAGCCGATGACGGCGACACGATGTCCGGTGCGCACGCTCGGCACCTGCGGCGTGACCCAACCTTCGCGCCATGCGCGGTCGATGATTTCGACTTCGACCTGTTTGATGGTGACAGGGTCTTGATTGAT
>RFOJ01000030.1 GCA_009926705.1 Acidimicrobiia bacterium | reverse complement strand
GGTCAACTACGTGGAAGAAGAGAATTACTTCTTCCGGCTGTCACGATTCGAACAACGACTGCTCGACTGGTACGACAAGCACCCGGATGCGATCGTCCCCGATTTTCGTCGCAACGAAGTGCTCGGATTCATCAAAGGCGGTCTCAACGACTTTTCGGTAAGTCGCAAGTCGTTGAAGTGGGGCATTCCCCTGCCCTGGGACGAGTCGCACGTGGCGTACGTCTGGTTCGACGCGCTTTCGAATTACATCACCGCTCACGGATACGGCAGCGACGACGCGCGTTTTGCCAAGAACTGGCCGGTCGACTGGCATTTCATCGGCAAAGACATCATCCGGTTTCACTGCGTGTATTGGCCGGCGATGCTCATGTCGGCAAGCATCGAACCACCGAAGGGCTGGGCCGTCGGCGGCTTCTTGCTCGTTGGTGGCGAGAAGATGTCAAAGACCACCGGCAACGTGGTGAGCCCACTCGACTTGATTGACGAATTTGGTGTCGACGGTTTCCGCTACTACCTGCTTGCCGATACGTCGTACGGAAACGACGGTGACTTCACGTACGAAGGTCTCGTCGCTCGCTACAACTCCGACCTCGCGAACAACCTCGGCAACCTCGCCGCTCGCGTGGCAACCGTCGTCGAGAAGAAGTGCGGCGGCATCGGCAAGGCTCCGCGCGCCGACTCGCACCTGGCATCAATCGCAACCGAGGCCGTGCGCGACGCGGACGCGGCGTGGCGCAACGTGCAGCCGAGCAAGGCACTCGACGCAGCGTGGAATCTGATTCGCGCAACCAACGCTCACCTTGAACAGAACGAACCGTGGAAGAAACCTGCTGGCGCCGAAGTCGACGCCGTGATGGGCGATGCGCTCGAGGCGTTGCGCATCGTGGTGCTGCTCGCCAACCCGGCGTTGCCGACGACGACGCAGGAAATCTGGCGACGCATCGGTCTGCCCGGTTGCATCGAAGACCGTCGCGTGCCGAGTGACGCCGCGTGGGGTGGCTACCCAGAGGGCCTGCGCGTCGAGAAGGGCGACCCACTTTTCCCGCGCAAGAAGTCGAACTAGGCACAACATGACCAACGCCGTCGCGCCGACGTGGGTCGACACACACTGCCACGTGTACGACGACCGGACACCCGGTGGTGCCGATGGTTCGATTGCCAACGCAGCCGCACACGACGTGAACAAAGTGATCGTCATCGGTACAGACGCTGACACCACCGGCAAGGCACTCGCCATTGCGTCACGCCACGAGAACGTATGGGCAACCGTGGGCCTGCATCCGCACGACGCAAAACTCGGGTTCGACACGATTCTCCCGTTCGTCAGCGGAGCAAGTGCCGACGAACTGCGCCGCAAGAAGATCGTCGCGATCGGCGAGTGCGGACTCGACTTCTACTACGACCACTCCGACCGCGCGGTTCAGCGGCAAGTGTTCGCCCAACAGATTGCGCTCGCAAAGCAGCTCGATCTCACGTTGGTGATTCACACGCGCAACGCATGGGCTGACACATTCGACGTGCTTGATGGAGAAGGGATGCCGCAGCGAGTAGTGTTCCACTGCTTCAGCGGCGACGAAGCCGAAGCACGCGACGCCGTTGCGCGCGGTGCGTGGCTTTCTTTTTCAGGCATCGTCACGTTCAACAAGGCAGACGACATTCGTCGTGCCGCAAAGTTCTGCCCGGCAGACAAACTGCTCACGGAGACCGACGCGCCGTGGCTGGCACCCGTGCCTCACCGCGGCAAAGAGAACGAACCTGCCCACGTGCGACTCGTCGGCGAGTGTCTGGCGCAGGTTCGCGGCGAGTCAGTCTCGGCAGTCGCAGAAGCAACGGTGTCCAACGCGCACGACGCGTTTCCAGGTATCGCTCGGTAGCGTCATAGTCCCCCGCGGGTCGTCATCGACCGCGACGTTGGGATGAAAGGAGCAGACGAAGTGTTCCTCAGTGCGACCGACCGCCGCCGCATCACGCTTGTGGCGCTGCTCACCCTCGTGACCGTGCCGGCGGTCGTCTTCTTTACACGCGGCGAACCCCAAGCCGAGGTCGCCACGGTCGCGGCAGCAGGAGTCGATCTCGGATCGAACATGACCACCACCACCGAGAGCCCTGCGCCGGTGTTTCTCGAAGGTCCAGCGGGCATTGCTCCGACCGGCACCGCGGTGATTGCTTATCCAAGTGAAGACAACGTCGGTATCACCGGGCTCGCGACGTTCAGCAGCTTCAACGGAGCGCCCAGCACGGTGTGCAACGCCCCAATCGCCCCGTATGGCGTGAAACTCGTGGTGAAGAACCTCAACAATGGTCGGTCAATCGCGTGCTCCAACGTGATGATGCCCTCGACTCCGGCCAACGTCAGCATCGTTCTGCACACGCAGCTGTTCGTCGAGCTCTCCGACCTGGTGAACGCGCCGATACCGGTGTCGATCAACTGGTGACGCTCACACGCTCACAGACGTCGGAGCTGCTCGCCCGACACGGTCTCGCCCCGCGGCGCATGTTCGGCCAGAACTTCGTCGTCGAACCCGAGACTGTCCGACGCATCGCCTCGCTGGCTCGAGTTGGCAATGGTGACCACGTGCTCGAGATTGGCGCCGGGCTCGGTGCGCTCACCCTCGCACTCGCCGAGACTGGCGCAAGCGTGACCGCAGTCGAGGTCGACGACGGCCTCATCAAGGTGTTGCGCGAGAATGTCGCTACATGCAACAACGTGCAGGTCGTGCACGGCGATGCGATGCAATTGGAGTGGGACTCGCTGCTTGCCGCGAGCGACGACTGGACTGTTGTCGCCAACTTGCCGTACAACGTGGCAACACCTCTCGTTGCAGATCTGCTCGACGGGGTCATGCGAGTGCGACGATTGTTGGTGATGGTGCAGAAAGAAGTCGCTCAGCGATTCGTTGCGAAACCCGGCGACGAAGCATTCGGCGCCGTGAGTGTGAAGGTGCAGTACTGGGCAACTGCGCGAATCGTCGGTGAGGTGTCGTCTGCGGTGTTCTTGCCGCGCCCGAAAGTGTCTTCGTCGCTTGTGGAGATCACCCGTCGTGAGACACCGGCCGTCACTGCACCGTTCGAGCCGTTGTTTCGCATCGTGAGACAAGGTTTCGCTACGCGGCGAAAGATGTTGCGTCGCGCCCTCGATGGCACGGCCATCGCTCGAGATTTTGAAGTTGCGCAGGTGAACCCAGAGGCGCGAGCCGAGCAACTCACGCTCGACGAGTGGTCGAGGCTCACCGAGGCAGTGCTGACGCGCACCGCAGGTTCGCCCGAAACAACTAGCCAGACAGGCCTGCCTCCTGGCCCAGGCCAGACCGGGCCATCATGAGCCACGTCGCCACCGTTCTCGCCAACGCAAAGCTCACGTTGTCGTTGCGCGTGACGGGGGTGCGTGCCGACGGCTACCACCTCATCGACGCTGAGATGATCTCGCTGCAACTCGCCGACACACTGCACATCGATCCGCGAGGCTCGGGCATCACGGTCGAGGGGCCGTTCGCTGCAGGAGTGCCGACCACCGGCGACAACTTGGTGGCTCGGGCACTCGCGTTGGCTGGTCGATCGGCGAGCGTGCGAATCAATAAGCAGATACCCAACGGTGGTGGTCTCGGCGGGGGTTCGTCAGATGCCGCTGCTGTGCTGCGATGGGCAAACTTCAGCGACCTCGTCGCTGCGTCACGACTGGGTGCCGATATTCCTTTCTGTTTGGTCGGAGGTCGGGCGCGCGTGAGAGGCATCGGCGAAGTGGTCGAACCGCTTGCCGAAAGCCAGCGACGCGATGAACCGCTCGATATCACGCTCGTCGTGCCGCCGTTGCACGTGTCGACGCCGGCCGTCTACAACGCGTGGGACTCGCTTGATGCAGCTTCTCAGCGCGGCGACGTCAACGACCTCGAACCTGCTGCGATCGTCGTGCAACCCGAGCTCGCTCGCTGGCGCGATCGAATCAAAGAAGTAAGTGGTCAATCACCCGTGCTCGCGGGGAGCGGCGCGACGTGGTTCTTGCGCGGTAAGCACGACATCGCCGACGCGTTGCCCGACGCGACGGTGATAGTGACGCAAAGTCGTTGACGCAACGCAACGCATTGCTGCGTCATGCGCTCGCGACGAAACGTGTTACTTGCTGTTGCGCTGATGGCGAGTGCGGCGAAGCATCTTCTTGTGCTTCTTCTTGCGCATTCGCTTGCGACGTCGCTTGACGAGTGATCCCATGCGAGCCCCGACGCTACCCTGAAAGTCGGTGCTGAAACGCGCCATCTTCTTTCCGGGGTCGTTCAACGGCAGGACAGCGGGTTTTGGTCCCGTTTATAGGGGTTCGAATCCTCTCCCCGGAACGACGCGACTCACCACGCGCCCGACCACGGTCGCATCGGGCAAAAAGCGGCTCTCGACACGAGTGGCAGACTCGGCGCAGCGCCAATGAGCACCACTGCCATCATCCTTGCTGCTGGGCACGGCACTCGTATGAAGTCGTCTCGACCCAAGCCGCTGCACGTGATGTGCGGGCGGCCGATGGTGCTGCACGTGATTCACGCTCTGGAAGCAGTCAACCCGTCCCGCACGATGGTGGTGGTCGGCCACGGTGCAGAGCGCGTCACCGACGAAGTGCGTCTCGCTGCGCCCGATTGGTCGAACGTCGACTTCGCCGTGCAGCAACGCCAACGCGGCACAGGCGATGCCGCGATGATCGGGCTAGGTGCCCTCGACGAACGCGGCGGCACTGGCCACGGTGACGTCGACGACGAATCGACGGTCATCGTGATGCCCGGCGACACCCCACTTCTGCGCCCCGACACCATTGCTCGGCTCGTGCACGAACACGAGAAGGCTTCAAACGCGGCCACGCTGCTCACTGCCGAGCTCGACGAGCCCTACGGATACGGGCGGGTGCTGCGCGGCAAAGACGGTGCCGTGTTGCGCGTGGTCGAAGAGCGCGACGCAAGCCCGGCGGAGCGCACCATTCGCGAGGTGAATACCAGCATCTACGCGTTCAAGCGCGGGCTGCTCGGGCCCGCTCTGCGGCGTATCAAGAACAACAACGCGCAATCAGAGTTCTACCTCACTGATGTCGTCGAAGTACTCACGTCGGTGGGCCATCGCGCCGGCGCGATGGTGGCTGAAGCTGCCGAAGTCACCGGCGTCAACGACCGCTGGCAACTTGCGCTTGCCGAGCGCGAGCTTCGGGCGCGCACCAACAGATCGCTCTTGCTCGCCGGTGTCACCATGCTCGACCCGCGCCAGACGTTTATCGATGTGACGGTACAGATCGGCCGCGACGTCACCTTGTTCCCAGGGGTCATCTTGCAGGGCGCCACGTCGATCGGCGATGGCTGCGTCATCGGGCCGTCGACCCGTCTTTCAAACACGCAAGTCGGCGCGAACTGCAGAATCGAGCAGTCCACGGCCCGAGATTCAGTGATTGGCGACGAATGCGAAGTCGGACCGTACGCGTTTTTGCCTGAGGGAACCAAGGTCGAATCGGGCGCCAGAACCGGTCCGTTCTATGATGGCTCGCGATGAACAAGTCGATCGACAAAGTCACCACCAAACGGATGGTGCTTTACAGCGGTCGAGCCCATCCAGAACTCGCGAGTGAAGTCGCAAGCCACTTAAACATCTCACTCGGGCAGGCCGACGTCGTCGAATTTGCCAACGGCGAGATTCGTCCTCGCTTTGGCGAGAGCATTCGTGGTGGCGACGTGTTCATCATGCAGTCGCACTACGGTCACGACGGATACAGCATCAATGACGCGATCATGGAGCAGTTGATCATGATCGACGCTGCGTACAGAGCGTCAGCCAAGCGCGTCACTGCGGTCTGCCCGTTCTACGGTTACGCACGACAAGATCGCAAGGCGGCAGGTCGCGAACCCATCACCGCGCGCGTCGTTGCCGACATGTTCAAGGCGGCAGGTTCCAAGCGCATGGTGTCGGTCGACTTGCACAGTGGACAGATCCAAGGTTTCTTCGAAGGACCCGTCGACCACCTCACTGCGATGCCCGTCTTGGAGAAATACCTGCGCGAGAACGCACGCGAGGGGGTAGTCATTGTCTCGCCCGACACCGGTCGCGTGAAAGTCGCCGAGCGTTTCGCGCAGCACTTGAGCGACATGAGTGCCGACGTTGCCTTCGTGTACAAGCGTCGTGAGAAGAACAGCGTCAACGTGGCGAGCGCCAAAGAAGTGATCGGCGAAGTGGAAGGTCGGCTCTGCGTCTTGACCGACGACATGATCGACACCGCGGGCACCATCGTGTCGGCCGCCGAACTGCTGATGGCTCGCGGAGCCAAAGAGGTCTGGGCGATGGCCACCCACGGCGTGCTCTCCGACCCGGCGATTGATCGACTGAAGAAGTCGCCCATCAGCCGAGTGGTGCTCACCAACACCATTCCCCTGCCGAAAGAAAAGCGCATCGACCGCATTGAGGTGTTGTCGGTGGCCAAGATCATCGCCGATGCGCTGGCAGCAGTGTTCGAAGAGACGAGCGTGAGCGAGCTCTTCGGCGGCGAAAACCTCGCCTGACGCACCCCTCGCAATCGCCGCTGCCGCCTGACGCACGGGCAAAACCCGCCCTTAGACTGACCAAATGCCAACAGCACTAAAAACTCAGGTCGGCCGTGCGCTCGGTAGCGCCGCCGCCCGCCGCTTGCTCTCACAGGACCAGATTCCCGCCGTCGTTTACGGTCGCGGCATGACGCCGATTGCCGTCACCGTCGATCGCAAAGACCTTCGTGTCGCACTCTCCGGTCCGGCCGGCCTCAACACCGTGCTCGAACTGCACGTCGGTAACGACAAGTACCCGGCCATCATCAAAGAAGTGCAGCGCGACCCCGTGAAGCGCAACGTTCGCCACGTCGACTTCCGACAGATCAGCATGACCGAAACCATCACCGTGCATGTTCCCTTGCACCTCAAGGGCACCGCAAAGGCAGTGCTTGCCGAAGGTGGTCTCGTCGATCCGGTGGTCAACTCCATCGACGTTCGTGCGACTGCCGCCAACATTCCGAACGAAATCGTCGTCGACGTCACCAACATGACGATGGACAGCGTCGTGCGACTCGGCGACTTGCCGATGCCCACCGGTGTCACCGTCGTCGGTGACCTCGAGTTCGTGGTCGTCACGGTCGTCACCACCAAGATCGAAGAAGCTGCTCCGGTTGCTGCTCCCGCCGAAGGAGAAGCAGCAGCCGAAGGCGCTCCGGCCGAAGGTGCCGCCGCCGAAGGCGCTGCGGCTGCCGAGGGCGATGCAGCAAAGGCTGCGGGTGGCAAACCTGCCGCCGGCGGCAAACCCTCGAAGTAAACCGCGATGCGGTAAGCCGTCATGGCACTCTTGCGTCGCTCCAAGCGACCAGAGCGTCGTGGCACGCCGTTCTCCGCGCTTGTGGTCGGCATCGGCAACCCCGGTCGCGAATACGAACGCAGTCGCCACAACGTCGGATTCGAAGTCATCGACGAGTTGGCTCGACGCGCTGGCGTGACATTGAAGGCTTCGCGCGACAAGAGCCTGCTTGCCGAAGTGCACACCGACTATCTGCATTACTTGCTCGCCAAGCCGATGACGTACGTCAACAACTCGGGTCAAGCGGTGGCACCCCTCGCCCGGCGATTCGGCGTGGAAGAACTCGACCGCATCATCGTGGTGCATGACGAGCTCGATCTCGCACCTGGCGTCGTGCGCGTGAAAGTGGGCGGCGGCTTGGCCGGCCACAACGGCCTTCGCTCCATCACGCAGCATCTCAAGTCGCAAGACTTCGTGCGCGTGCGCATCGGTGTGGGTAAACCGCCGAGCAAAGAGCGCGGCGGCGAGCACGTGCTGTCGAAGATTCCTCAGGCAGAACGCGCACTGCTCGACGAGTCGGTGATTCGTGCAGCTGACGCCACCGAGCTCATCCTGAAGCACGGTGCCGACTCGGCGATGCAGCAGACGAACGCCGGCTGATCGGCCGTTCGATGATCGACGCTGAGCAACTCTCGCTCGCTGCACTAACCGAAGTCGTCACGAGTCGCGGTCGCGACCTCGGCATCGGACTCGAACCGGGATCAGTGGTGGCATGGGCCGACCAAGTGAGGCCGATACTCGTGGCGGCGCTCGCACGTTCGCGCCCCAACGACGTTCTGCTCGTCGTGACACCTACCGACACACAGGCCCGCACGTTGTGCGATGACCTTCGCGCATACGCCGACTGCGAGGTCGAGTTCTTCCCCTCGTGGGAAACGCTGCCGTTCGAGCGTGTGAGCCCAGCTATCGAGACGATGGGCGAACGAATGCGCTTGGTCGCCCGACTGCGACATGATGCGCCGCAACTGATCGTGGCTCCGATTCGCGCGGTCTTGCAACGCCTGAGCCCCGCGAGCCTCACGTTCGAACCGCTTGTCGTGCGCAAAGGTTCGACGATCGACGTTGATGCGGTGACGAGGACGCTCGTCGAGTGGGGATACGTGCGAGAGCAACTCGCCGAGCATCGCGGCGAGTTTGCCCGTCGTGGCGCGATTCTCGACGTGTTCGGTTCGACCGACGACTCCCCCGTGCGCATCGAACTTTGGGGCGATGATGTCGAGCGGCTGAGTGCATTCTCGGTGAACGACCAACTGAGCACCGGCGAGCTCGAAGAAGTCGTCATTTATCCCGCGCGCGAACTGCTCATTGATGACGCGATCGTCCGCCGCGCAGAAACACTCGCATCAAAAGAACCATGGGGCCAAGAACAGTGGGAGCGCATCGCCCAGCGCACGGGCTTCGATGGAATGGAGAACTGGCTGGCGTGGTTGGTTGACGACAAGACCACGCTCGTCGACGTGTTGCCAGAACGCTCGGGACTCGTCGTGTGCGACCCTGCGTATCTGCGGTCACGCGCCAAAGATCTGCATCGAGAAGAACTCGAGGTCGCTGAAGCACTTGCATCGACGTGGTCGTTTGAGGTGTCC
>RFOJ01000029.1 GCA_009926705.1 Acidimicrobiia bacterium | reverse complement strand
TCGGCGTGCTCATCGGATCAATCTCGTTTGCAGCAGGAATGAGCGTTGTCGCAGTGCTTGGCTTGCGAGCGATGGGCGAATGGCGCGAACGTGACAACAAATAACTCGCCCGACCAGCTGTTGCGCCTCGCGCAAGATCTGGCTCGCAGCGCCGGAACGCACGCCCGCAACGGTCGCGCCGGTGGCATGCACGTGGTCGGCACCAAACTGACCGACACCGACATGGTGACGAAGTTCGACCGCGAGTCAGAAGCCATGATCGTCGCCGGCTTACGCGAGTCGCGACCTGATGATTCGATCATCGGCGAAGAGGGTGCCGGACACCGCGGCTCGTCGGGCATCGAGTGGCATGTCGACCCGATTGATGGCACGACGAGTTTCATGTACGGCTTGCCCACGTGGTGCGTCTCCATCGGTGCACGTGACGCCGAGGGTGGACTTGTCGGGGCCGTCTACATGCCCGATCTCGACGAAATGTTCGCTGCTCGTCGCGGCGGCGGCGCCACCTTGAACGGCAACGTGATTTCTTGTTCTTCGCAGTCCGCAGTGAGCAAGGCCCTCGTTGCCACCGGGTTCAGCTACACGCCGGCCCATCGCACCGTGCAGTCACGACGAGTCTCCGAATTCATCCATCGCATTCGCGACGTGCGACGCATGGGCGCAGCAGCCGTCGACATCTGCTTCGTTGCCTGCGGACGTCTCGACGCGTATTTCGAAGAGAATCTCCATAGCTGGGACGTGCTCGCCGCGGAGCTCATCGCCCGCGAAGCAGGAGCACGAAGCGGCGACTTCAGCGGCGGCCCGCTCCATCCCGCCGAAGTTCTGGTGTCCGCACCCGGGGTGTTCGACGAGTTGTCGGCGATGCTCGTCGCGGCGAAGCGCAAGCACCCGCACGCTTAGTGCTCAGCACTACCTTGGAGCCTCGTGGGCACGCGCATTCTCACCGTCGAGGACGACGAGCGCATCCGCACCTCCGTGCGTCTTGCACTTGAAGACGAAGGTTGGATGGTTGACGAAGCAGCAACAGGAGAAGACGCGTCGTCGCTCTTTGCGGCGAATCCTGCCGACGTCGTACTGATCGACATCATGTTGCCTGGCATTGATGGCTTCGAGCTGTGTCGACAGATTCGTTCGACGAGCAGTGTGCCCATCGTGATGGTCACGGCACGCAGCGACACCCACGACGTGGTGGCCGGGCTCGAAGCCGGCGCCGACGACTACATGACCAAACCGTTCGCACCGAAAGAACTTTCTGCCCGCATCCGAGCACTCTTGCGCCGGGCGAAACCCGCCGAGCAGCACGAACACGCGGTGCTTGAGTTCGGCGACCTACACATCGTGCCGGCGGAAGGTCGCGTTACCTTGCGCGGAGCCGACGTACCCGTCACCAAGACCGAGTTCAAGTTGCTTTGCGTTCTCGCCGAAGATCCGAGCGGTGTGTTCAGTCGCGAGACGCTGTTAAAGAAGGTGTGGGACTACGACTATTTCGGAGACGGACGACTCGTCGACGTGCACGTGCGACGGCTACGCATGAAGATTGAGATCGATCCTGCCAATCCGCGGCACGTGGTCACCGTCCGCGGTCTCGGCTATCGACTGCAATCGTGACGAGTCCGACTCGGCCGGCCCATCCGCGCCGAACGTCGCGACTCCGCGCGTTTGTGCGCCGCTGGACTCCGCGCCGCGTCGGCGTGCGCACGCGCATTCTTCTTACGTTCGTGGTCGGCGCACTGCTGTTATCGGGTGTGCTCTTTTTTCTCACGTACACGCTGACTCGCTCGAACCTTCGAGCACGCGACGGCGAACTGGGCCTCAGCGACCAGCTCATCACCGAGACGCTCGGCAGCGTGAGGGCGTCGCTGATTCTCGCGACCATCATCACCGTCTTAGTCGGCCTCATCTTGGGCATCGTGTCGAGTGAGCGCGTCGTGCGACCGCTTGCCGGCGCGGCCGACGCCGCACGAGCCATCGCCGAAGGCCGCCTCGACACGAGGCTCGAGCCGACCGACGACCCCGATATGAACGCACTCACCGATTCGTTCAATGACATGGTCGCCCGCCTGCAAGACCGCGTCGAGCGCGACGCACGATTCGCAAGCGACGTGAGCCACGAGCTGCGTTCTCCGTTGATGACGCTTGCCGCATCCGTCGAAGTGCTCTCGTCTCGTCGCGACGAACTCACCGAGCGCAGCCAAGCTGCTCTCGACTTGCTGGTCGCCGACGTCGCGCGATTCAGCGGGCTCGTCGAAGACCTTCTCGAAATCTCCCGGTACGACGCGGGTGCCGTCCGCATCAATCACGACACGCTGCGCGTGACCGAGCTGGTCGAACAATCGGTGAAGGCAAGCAGTCTCCCCCGCACTCCGGTGCACGTCGATGAGCGCTGCCAGCACATGGTGTTGAGCGGCGACCGGCGGCGTCTCGCTCGCGTGGTGGCGAACCTCGTCGATAACGCGCGCAACCACGGCGGCGGTTCTGCTTCGGTACGAGTCGAGCCTGCCGAAGACTCGGCGTCACACGTACGGATCTGCGTCGAAGATGCGGGCGAAGGGGTTCCGGAGGCCGACCGAGAACGTATCTTCGAACGATTCTCTCGCGGCGCAGGCGCAAGCAAACGAGGGGCGGGCGAAGGCGCCGGCCTCGGCCTTGCACTGGTGCGCGAACACGTGCGGCTGCACGGCGGACGCGTGTGGGCAGAACCACGCCACGACGGTGCCGCCGGCGCCCGATTCGTCGTCGAGCTGCCCTGCGAGACCCTCAACTAATCTCGCGCCATGGCCGCAGCATCGGGCGTTGTTCTCGCCATTGATGCCGGCACCACGGGCGTGCGCACGCGAGCAGTGTTTGCTGATGGTCGGCCGTCCATCGCCGACTACCGCGAGTTCACTCAGCACTACCCACAGCCAGGCTGGGTGGAACACGACGCAGAAGAAATCTGGCAGTCGGTGCGGGCAACCATGCAGACGGTCTGCTCGCGCATCAGCGAGCCGATCGCCGCAATTGGCATCACCAACCAGCGCGAGACCGTCGTCGCGATCGATCGCCGAACGGGTGCCCCGCTGCACCGCGCCATCGTGTGGCAGGACCGCCGCACGGCGAGTCGCTGCGACGAACTCGCACCGCACCTCGACCTGGTTCGCAATGCATCGGGCCTCGTGCTCGACCCGTACTTCTCCGGTTCGAAAGTCGAATGGTTGCTACGCAACACCGACGTGTCAGACAATCCCAACGTCGCCTTCGCAACGATCGACGCGTTCCTCATTCATCGCCTGACGGGCGGCGCATCGTTCGCTACCGACGTGACGAACGCATCACGAACGATGCTGTTCGACATCCGCACGTTGCGTTGGAGCGACGAACTGTGCGCGATGTTCGGTGTCGACCAACGCACGCTCCCCGAGGTTGCGCCATCGAGCGGCCGCATCGGCGTGACCGTGAAAGACGCCGCAATTCCTGCTGGTGTGCCGGTGAGCGGCGTGGCCGGAGACCAGCAAGCCGCTCTCTTCGGACAGGCGTGCTTCAGCCCCGGTAGCGCAAAGAACACTTATGGCACCGGCAGCTTTGTGCTGCTCAACGTCGGCACCAAGTGCCCCGCCCCAACATCGGGGATGCTCACCACCGTCGCGTGGCAGCTCGGCTCAAAACCGGCCACGTACGCGCTGGAAGGCGCAATCTTCGTGACCGGGGCCGCAATCCAATGGTTGCGTGATGGCCTCAACATCATCTCTGCAGCGAACGAGGTCGGCCCGCTCGCAGAGAGCGTCCCAGATGCTGGTGGCGTCGTGGTGGTGCCTGCATTTGCCGGGCTCGGTAGCCCGTGGTGGGACGCCTACGCACGCGGCGCCATCTTCGGCATTACGCGCGGAACCAGCCGCGCACACATCGCGCGCGCCGTGGTGGAGTCGATGGTGTTTCAGACTCGCGACGTGGTCGACGCAATGACGCGTGCCTCAGGCGTGGCGATTCGCGATCTTCGAGTCGACGGTGGCGCCGCGGTGATGAACCTCATGCTGCAGCTGCAAGCTGACCAGCTCGGCGTCGATGTACTGCGCCCGACCGAACTCGAGACCACCGCCATCGGCGCTGCCTATCTCGCCGGCCTCGCTGAGGGTGTGTGGGAGTCGACCGACGACATTGCCGGGCGCTGGGCGCTCGAGCGTCGCTTCACACCGGGCACCGATGCGACGACTCGCGATGCGTCGCATGCACAGTGGCTGCGCGCCGTCGAGCGCTCGCGAGGTTGGGTGCAGCCCTAAATCTGGAGCGCGACGTCGAATGTCGTCGCAGCGCTAGAGCTTCGGTAGACCGTGGTCGAGATTGCGTACCGCTTGGTGGATGCGCTGCTCGTTCTCGATGAGCGCGAATCGCACGAAGCCTTCACCGCCGGGCCCGAAACCCGAACCAGGCGACAGCGCCACGTTGCATTGGTTCACCAAGTGAGAGCAGAACTCGACGGAGTTCATTTCGCGGTACGGCTCAGGGATCGGCGCCCACACGAACATCGAACCTCGTGGTGAAGGAATCGACCATCCAATTCGGTCGAGCCCCTCGATAAGCGCATCCCGACGCGACTGGTAGGTGTTGCACACTTCAACCGGAAAGTCCTGCGCTTCATTGAGCGTCACCGTGGCAGCAATCTGAATCGGCTGGAAAGTTCCGTAATCGAGGTACGACTTCAACTTCACGAGAGCCTGCACCACCTGGGTGTTGCCGACGAGGAACGCGCAGCGCCACCCTGCCATCGAAAAACCCTTTGTCATCGAGTACAGCTCGACAGCGCAGTCCATTGCGCCTTTTGCCTGCAGAATCGACGGCGGCTCGTAACCGTTGAATCCCATGTCGGCGTAGGCGAAGTCGTGCACCACGATCATCTCGCGCTCGCGACAGAAGTCGACGACGCGCTGCATGAAGTCGAGGTCGACGGTGGCACCCGTCGGATTGTGCGGGAACGAGATGACGAGTACCCGCGGCTTCGGCCAGCCGACTTCCCAGGCTTTGTGCAGGGCATCGAAGAACTCGTCTTGATACTCGACGTCGACGTCAGTCGGCGAGAGCAATCGGCGCTGGCTACGCATCGGGATCTGCCGCAAGTCGGCACCAGCGAACAACGGCCCGAAGATATGGATCGGATAGCTCGGGCTCGGCACGATGGCGGCGTCTCCAGATTCGAGCAGCACCCACATGAGGTGGCTGAAGCCTTCCTTCGAGCCGATGGTGTTCGTGATCTGCAGTTCCGGGTCGAGCGTGACGCCGAACTTGCGCTCGTACATGCCTGCGACGGCTTCGCGCAGTTTCGGCAGACCGCGCGAAAGCGAGTAGCGGTGGTTTCTCGGGTTGTGTGCGGCCTCGGCAAGTTTTTCAACGGCGATCTGCGGCGACGGAATATCTGGGTTGCCGAAACCGAGGTCGATGACGTCGTCGCCGTCCCGACGAGCAGTGATCTTCAGGTTGTTGATGATCGTGAACACGTACGGCGGCAAGTTGCTGATGCGCCGGAAATCCACGTGTCAAGCCTAAGCGCGCACGACATCATCAGATGAACTGAACCATGTCGGCTTGTAGCTCGGTCGAGGGAACTACACCGTCGAGAACTGCGGCATGAGCGCGGCACCGATTGCCCCGGCGTGCTCCCCGAGCTGCGCCACCCGCAGGTCAGGGTGCTGTCGCTGTTCGGGCGAGTAGAGCGACTCCACGAACCAGCGCCGAACGATGGGCATCACGATGTCGGCCGCTTCTGACACCCCACCACCGATGACGATCACGTCAGGGTCGCTCACATTGGTGAGGCTCGCCAGTCCGATAGCCACCCATCTCGACCATGCCTCGAGCACGGTCAGTGCGTCAGCTTCGCCGGCTCGAGCGCGGTTGATCACGCTCTCGCCCGACTCTCCCGCTGCGAGCATCTTGAGGCCGCGACCCGAGGCGTAGACCTCCCAACATCCCTTGCGTCCGCAGGTGCACCGTGGACCGTCAGGGTTCACCACGATGTGCCCGACCTCGCCCGCAAAGCCGTTCACGCCGCGTTGCACGGCGCCGTTCAGCACGTATCCACCGCCGATTCCCGTACCGAGCGTGACCATCCACATGTTTGTGGATCCGCGTCCCGCCCCGAACCGCCACTCTGCAAGTGCGGACAAGTTGCCGTCGTTGTCGATGAACACTCGCCGCCCAAGTCGACGCGACAACTCCGCCCCAACTGCGACGTCGACCGAACCCGGAATGTTCGGTGACGCCCTCATCACCCCGTCGAGCGTGATGAGGCCGGGCACTCCCACGCCGATGGTGTCGAAGTCTCCGAGTTCACCGACGAGCACTTCGAGTGCGTCGACGAGCTTGTCTGCGCGCGGCGTGGCATGACGCACCTGCAAGAGAATGTCGTGTTCGCTCGTGATGTCTCGGTCGGCGTCGAGCACCACTCCGAGGCACTTGGTGCCGCCGACGTCGATTCCGGCTGCGCGGTTCACGACTCGGCGCGAGTCTTCAATTCCTTCAACGTGTGAAGAATTCGGACTTCGGCTCGGCGCTTCACGAAGCCGGGTAACGGAACGATCAATTCGATCTTGAGCGAGTAGGTGACTCGCGTGCCCGCACCTTCCGATGCAAAGTCATACGCGCCGTCGATGACTCGCATGATGTCACCTTGGGCCAGCGACCACGAAAGACGGTTCGGGGCCTGCGAATAGTCGTAGCTGAGCGTGTAATGCGTGCTGCGGCCGAGCGCGCTCGCACGATATTCAACTTTCGTAGCACGACCCTGGGCATCGCGCTCAAGAACGTTGGCTTCTTTCACGTCGTGCGCCCACTCGGGGTACCGCTCGAAGTCGACTGCGACGTCGTAGCAACGCTGCGGGCTCGCTGCGATGATTTCTGTGTCTGTCGCTTGGTCGAGCACGGGTCTGAGACTAGTTCACGCCTGCAGGGATTCGCGGAGACGGGAGACAAGAACCGAGTAGTCAAACTCTGCGACTGCTCGCGAACGAGACGCCATCGCCATCGCAGTACGTGCACCGTCGTCTTCCAGTAGCGCGACGAGTCGATCTGCCACGGCATGCACGTCGTGTGGGTCGGCGACCACGTATCCGGTCTCACCGTCGACCACCGCTTCCGCCGCACCCCCGCTGTCTCCAGCAAGCTGTGGCACGGCGCACGCCGCGGCTTCGGCAAACACGATGCCGAAACCCTCCTGTTCAAGGCCAGCCCAGCGATTTCGGCACAGCATCATGAAGGCGTCAGCACACCCATAGAGGAGCGGCAAGTCGTCGTTGCTCACGCGACCAAGCAGTCTCACCGGAGCCCCTGTTTCGTCGATGATTTTTTGCAGCCGCTCCCGATCGCGGCCCGTGCCGCCGATCAGCATTGTGATGTCGCCCAGTTTCTGCAGGCTTGCACTCGACCGCCAATTGCTTGCACTTGACCGCACACCACCCGCCCTCGCGCGACGTGCCACCTCGGCGACAGCCCGGATCGCTACATCGAAACCCTTGCGCGGCACGAGCCTGCTGACACCCACGACAAGCGGCGCATGCGGTGCAACCCCAAACTTCTCGCGCGCCGAGCGCCTTGCCGCTTCGTCGAGCGGGCGAAATCGCTGTGTGTCAACACCCGGTGGTATTTGCACGATGTCGAGGTCGCGTCCGGCCGCGCGCAGGGCTTCTGCTGCCGGATACCGACCGGATGCAAACACGTGCGTCGCGCCACGCAAGACGTGAGCGAGTGCTTGGCGCGAGCCCGGCAGTCGACCTGGCACGGTGATTTCTGCTCCATGCACCATCACGCTGTACGGAAGCGAGAGCGAGCGGCCCACCAGCCCGAGCGGCAACGCCGGGTCAAGCACGACATGTTCGGCGCCAATCTCTCGGGCGAGTTGCTCGATGCGTCGAACCATCACCGGGTGCGGCAACAACACAGGCTCGCGGATTCTTTCGATTCGATACGCCTGCGCTGCATCGAATGCACTCGAACCTTCATAGGGGCTCGTCAGCACGGCGAATGCACTTGGGTCGAGTCTGCGCCAGAGCTCCCACAGCATGTTCTGAATGCCGCCGACCTTCGGCGGAAAGTCGTTGGTGACCAGCAGGTGCTTCATACGAGCTCGCTTGCAACAACGTCGACAAGACCGAGGCGGCGCGCAGCCCATTGCGCATGCTCGCGCAGCAACTCGTCGTCACCGTTGATATATCTCGCGAGCACGGTGATCACCTCGTCGCGCGAAACTGCACCAGAACGTTGCTGCTCCCCGATTCTGTCTGCTGAGTTTCCGAGCACAAGCAGCGCATTGCGACGCACCCAGCGAGGGTTGCGGTCGGCGACGTACCACTCGCCCACCATGACCAAGACCTGCTCGTCGCTGCCTGTGAGCAGATCGATTGCGTCGATCGTCGCGCGCTCGTCTCCCGTCGTGCGGTCGATGACTCGACGCATCGTTGGAGGGCATGCTTCTTGGCAGTCGTCGCATCCATATATACGTGTGCCGAGCGCCTCGCGATACGCCGGGTCGAATGTGCCGGGTTTCTGCAAGAGCCACGCGAGGCAACGCCGCGCGTCGACGACGCCGGGCTCGACGATCGCCCCCGTTGGGCACGAGTCGATACATCGTCGGCACGACCCGCAACCATCGGCGACGACTCGTTCGCTGGTGTCAAGTTCGGCAGTGGTCACCACGCATCCGAGCACGAACCAACTGCCCAAGCCTTCAAGCAGAAGGTTTGCGTTCTTGCCGTACCAACCGAGCCCCGCTCGGTATGCGACCTCTCGGTCGACGATCGAGTTGTCGTCGGCGAACACCGTGGCTCGGTGGCCGTCGCGCTTGAGGCGCCGTGCGGCAACTCGCAACACCTCTCGAAGCGGTTCGTAGTGGTTGCGCCATGCGTATCTTGCGATGCGCGCTGGCACTGCCTCGCCACCAGCTCCACCCACACCTACATCAGCCCCGCCCACGTCTTCCGAGTAGTACGAGCGCGCAGCCACAATGATGCTGCGAGCCCCCTCCACCGATGAGGTCGGCGTAGTCGAACGCTCCGGGTTGCGGAACGTGAACTGCATTGTGTCGGTTTGGCCAGCAGCGATTCGCGACTGCAGCGCGGTGCGCGCGCGAAGCA
>RFOJ01000275.1 GCA_009926705.1 Acidimicrobiia bacterium | reverse complement strand
CAGCCTCATCTGCGTTGGCATGCACGACGTCGACATCGCCAAGGTGGTGCATCTCTCCACGCAGACGGTGAAGAATCGCATCAGCGCGATGCTTGAGCGCTCGGGCCTGCGCAACCGCACACAACTGGCATGGATGCAGGGCATTCAGTCCGTTCGCGACATTACGATTCGAAGACCGCAGACTCACAGCGACCGGCCTTCGGACGTCTACGTAATCAGCGAAAAGCAAGCAGCTTCAACGCCACGCAAGGCGGTGTAGCGCCGCGAGACGCTCAGGCGAAGAGTGCAACGAGTTGGTCGAGCGCGAGTCCCCAGCCGACTTCGAAACCCATTGCCGCATGCTGATCAGCGTCGGCCTGCGTGGCGTGGCGACCCGTGGCGCGATACAGCGTGCCGCCCGTGCCGCCCCCCGCGCCCATCGCACCACCTGCAACCGGTTCGAACTCCAAGATGCCCGTGAAATGAAAACCGCCTTCAGCCACTGGGTTGGGTCGATACCCCGGGCCAAGTGCGGTTGTCCACACGAATCGTCGGTTCGGTACGGCTTCAAGCACGCAGCCCACACCGCCCCCGCCGGCTTCGCCGTTTGGTCCGCGCATCACCGTGCGGAAGATGCCGCCTGGTCGCGGGTCGATCTCGGCGTCAATCGTCTTCCACGGTGCGGGGGTGAACCACTTCATGAGCGTGGGGGCATGGGTCCACCCTTGCCACAGTTGCGCAGCGGTCACCGGCACCACGCGCTGAAACGTGAGGTCAAACGTCGGTGCGGCGTCAACTGGCATGGCGAACGACGCTACTCACGCAAGTAGGTTCGGCACATGGCTGCAACGCACCTCACGACGTATCTGTGGTTCGATAGCGAAGCGCTGGAGGCTGCGAAGTTTTACGTAGGTCTCTTCCCTGGTTCGCGTCTCGGCGACGTGAGCTACTACCAAGCCGACGCGCAGATGCCGGCGGGCACGGTGTTGACGGTGGAGTTCGAGTTGTTCGGCCGCCCGTTCGC
>RFOJ01000274.1 GCA_009926705.1 Acidimicrobiia bacterium | reverse complement strand
ACGCCCTGACGCCGCGCTTCGTCAGTGATCATCGTGACCGCTTCCTTGAAGTCGGGGCCGATGCGGTCGTTGTAGCCCGTGCCCACGACGACGACATCGGTCACCAAGCCTGCGTATCTGCGCAAGATGTCGAGGGCGCTGAGTCGTGCCGAAGGCCTACACCCCGGCGAGACGAGCCGCTGGCATGTTTGTGTCGCGAAGATCGTCGACTGTTGGGCGAGCATCTTCTGTCGGGCACTTGCGATGTGGTGGAAGGAATGAAATACCGAGTCGCCAAGCACCAGCACGCGAGCAGGCTTAGCCGACTCAGCGGTGCTGAGGCGCACTGAAACGCCGACCGTGCTAGCGCGTGCAGAAGTCACCGTCATGAGGCACAGGCTGGAACCAGCCACTGCCGCAATCAGGGCAAGCGCAGTGCGTCGCAACGTGAACACCACTCCCTTTCGGCGCATTGGGGCGCTGGGTTCCACGGCGACTTAGGTTATTCGCCTACCCTGTGGCCATGACTGAAATGTCGCGTCGGAAGCTGCTCGGTGTGTTGGCCAGCGGTTTCGTCGCATTCCTTGCGGCTCCTTCCGCTGCGACCGCTGCTCCGTCGATTCGGGCCGGAGACGTGTGCAAGAAGGTTGGGCGACGTCGCGCCTTCGGCGGAAAGACGTTCGAGTGCGTCGAAGAAGGCGGTGTTCGCGCCTGGAAGCGTGTGCAAACGTCGTCCGGCCCGAAGGCTCCGAGCGAGCCAACCACGAGCGAAGTCAAGGTACTCGACTCGTCCGCACTTTCAATCGGAAAGAGCCAGAACGTCGTCGTCACCTCGGGCGGCAAGAACTACGCGGTCGTCGTCACGCGCACTGCCGCCGGCGTCGTCGCCTTCAATCGTGCGTGCACTCACCAAGGCACATTCGTCACGGTCAATTCTGCGAACCAGCTGTATTGCATCTCGCACGGCTCACTCTTCAATCTCACCACTGGTGCAGTCATCGAGGGCCCCGCCAGTCGGGCACTCAC
>RFOJ01000273.1 GCA_009926705.1 Acidimicrobiia bacterium | reverse complement strand
AGTCGGCGCGCAACATCGCTTCTTCGAGATCGTCCCACGTCGCTTGATCGATTGCCGAACGCCGCAACACGCTGGTGGTTGCGGTAGCGAACACGCCGCGAGCGCGAGAAAGACGGTCGCGAAACGACGGCGGCGCAGTGGGCTCCGGTGCAACTGGCGCAACGGGCTCGGCCGCAACAGGCGCTGGCGCGACCGGTGTTCGCGGTGGTGCGACGGGCGCGGTAGCAACGGGCGCCGACACCACTGGGTCGACTGGTGCCTTGACTCGAGTGGCACGTCGCGACCGCACGACGAACACGCCGCCGCCAGCGGCGAGCACCACTGCCGCAATCGCGGCGACGACGACCCAGTTGTCGTTCACGCCGACTGCGCGGCGACTCGCTCCACCACCACGCGCGACGAACCGCCTGGCTGCATGGTGACGCCGAGCAGGCTGTCACCCGCCTCCATCGTGCGCTTCTGGTGGCTGACGATGAGCAACTGCGCCTCTTGACGGAACTCGTGGATGAGACCGAGGAAGCGATGCAGGTTCACGTCATCGAGCGCCGCTTCGACTTCGTCCATCACGTAGAACGGAGACGGACGACTGCGGAACACAGCGAAGAGAAATGCGAGAGCCGTGAGTGCGCGCTCGCCGCCCGACAGGAGCGACAGCTTTTTCACGTTCTTACCACCGGGTTTGGCCTCGACTTCGATACCCGTGTTGAGCAGGTCGTCAGGCATCGTCAGCACGAGTCGCCCATTGCCGCCCGGGAACAACGAGGCGAAGAGTTTGGCGAAGTTGTCGCGCACGTCGGCGTACGCCGAGGCGAACATCTGCTGGATCTCAAGGTCGACCTGCTTGATCACCTTCACGAGCTCGCGTCGCGAGTTCTTCACGTCTTCGAGCTGCTCTTCAAGGAACGTGTTGCGTTGCGACAGCGCCTCGAATTCCTCGAGCGCGAGTGGATTGATCGGCCCCATAATGCGCAGTTCACGTTCGAGCTCACGAATCTTGAGCACCGGTGTCATTCCCTCGGG
>RFOJ01000272.1 GCA_009926705.1 Acidimicrobiia bacterium | reverse complement strand
CAGATGTTCAGGGATGTCGCCCGCGATGAGCACGGTCGCGTGGCCAAGTTCGTCGCTGCCGAACACTTCTGGGGCGGCGATCGAACACATCTGTTGACCCTGGCATGAGTCTTCGTCGACGCGTACGCGCATGAGGTGAGATTACAGGCGAGTCGTCAGCCGAGCGCAGTCGGCGTAAAACTCTTCCACGGTGCGGCCGCCTCGAGTTGCGACGCCACGCGAATGAGCAAATCTTCGCGACCATATGCCGCAACGAGTTGCACTCCGACGGGCAGGCCGCTTGCGGTGCGACCCAGCGGGAGGCTGATCGCCGGCTGGCCAGTCATGTTGAACTGCGCGGTGAAGCGCACCCACTCCGACGCCAGGCGCGACGGCTTGAGCGGGTCGCTCGGGTCGTTGGTGAACGATCCGACGGGGAACGGAATCCGCGAAAGCGTCGGCGTGACGAGCAGATCGAAACCGTCGGTCCACCACTGAGCGACGGCGCGACGGAACATCGCGGCGGCGGCCACCGACTTTGCGTAGTCGAGCGCCGAGGCCCGCGAGGCGCGCTCGGCCTGCTCCCAGTTCACGGCTTCAATGTCGTCTTTGGTCGCCGGGCGACCGAGCAACGCCGACAGCGAGTCGCGGCTCACTGCCTGTCCGGTAGCCCACATTGCGCCGAAGCGCGGCGGGAACGAAGCGTCATTGAGGGCGTCGGGCCACGACTCTTCCACCTTGTGCCCGAGCGACTCGAGCAGCTTGGCGGTGTTGCGCGCGGCGTCGCGGCACTCGTCGTCGACGCGCACGCCGTGCGGGTCGTGGTCAAGCAGACCGATGCGTAGCGAGCCGACCTTTGCGCCAACTTCTTTCAGATAGGGCTGATGCGGGGGAGGCGCGACGACGCCGTCACCCACGCCGGGGCCGTGCACGGCGTCAAGTAGCGCGGCTGTATCAGCGACGGTGTGTGATACGCAAAGTTCGACTCCGAAACCAGACTCGTCGCGGAACGGTCCCACTGAGATACGACCACGACTTGGC
>RFOJ01000271.1 GCA_009926705.1 Acidimicrobiia bacterium | reverse complement strand
ACGAAACGGTCCACTTCGTGACTGATCTTCCCGCCGGCTGGGCGGCACTGCATCGATCTCGAGTCAGTGTTGCCATGGCCTGGGATGCGCGCGACTTTCCTCACGTGTGGCTCTGGCGCGAGCACGCGAGTGCGGGGTTCCCGTTCTTCGGGCGCGCGTCGCTACTGGCAATCGAGCCGGCGTTGTCGTGGCCTGGCATCGGGCTTGCTGAGGCGCGACGGCGTGGTCAGGCAATCACTCTGGCACCAGGTGAGTCACGCTCGACGACCGTCGCCATCGTGCCCTTCGTTTCGAGCGGGGCCTCGGTCACCGGTGTTTCCACCGACGGCACGATCTCTTTCGGGGCTCCTAGGTGATTCGACGCCGCGAGCGGTTAAAAGGATTCCCGGCTGCCCGCCGAGCCGCAGACGGATGGTCGATCTTCGACGCAGACGTACTGATGCCGACAGCCGTATTGCTCAGGTCTGCGGTCGTCCATAACAGTGCCAGCTTCGCGGCGTACTGCGCGCGTCATTCCGTGTCGTTCTCGCCGCATGGAAAAACCACTATGTCACCGGAACTGTTCGACATTCAACTCCGAGACGGGGCTTGGGCAATCACGGCAGCGACTGTGTTCCAAGCTCGCACGATGATCGAACACGGAGTACCTCGGGTGCTCATCGCCAACGAAGTGTCGGCAGCGGGCGACATCGCATGGTTGGGGGATGCCACGCGTCGCGGCAAGGAAGTGCTGTGTTGCGTCGATTCCATCGCGTCAATTGAGATTCTCGAGAGCGGTCTTCGAGGTCGGCACGGCGGCAGGCGAGTGCCAGTGCTGGTGGAACTTGGCGTGGCCGGTGGACGCACCGGTGCGCGAACCGTCTCTGAAGCGGTATCGGTGGCGCGACGAGTGAGCGTCTCGGCGTCTGTGAGGCTGGCCGGGGTCTCTGGATTCGAGGGAATCATCGGGGCAGCCACGAACGAGACGGCCGAAGAACGAGTCGATCACTTCCTCCAGGAACTTCGTCGCCTGTTCGACGT
>RFOJ01000028.1 GCA_009926705.1 Acidimicrobiia bacterium | reverse complement strand
GAGCGACACTGTCTTGGAGGACACGGCGGTCGACCCGGACCGCGGCAAGTAGCGGTTGCGATCTACTGGGTGAAAGCTCAGGCCCAGCCGACTTACTTGAGGTGTGGCGCAGCCAGCTGCTCGTAGTCGCGCATGCGCGAGCGCAGCACGTCAAGCGAGGCGGTCCAGAAGTCTTCCTTGGTCACGTCAAGACCGAACGACGCTCCGAGCTGCTCGGCCGAGTCCATCCCTGCGCGTGACAACAAGTTGTCGTATCCATTGCGGAACTTCTCCGGGTCGCGCTGATACTGCGCGTACAAGCCCAAGCCGAACAACAAGCCGTAGGTGTACGGCCAGTTGTAGAAGTGGCTGCCGTAATAGTGCGGCTTCAAGTGCGCGGTCTTCTGGTCGATGCCGTCGCCATAGGCGCGATCTTGCGACTCGCGCATTAAGTCGTTGAACTCGCTCACACCAAGCGTGCGCTTCTGGCGTCGTGCGAACACTTCCGATTCGAAGAGGAATCGGCTGTGAATGTCGACCACCACTTGCGCCGCACCTTGCAGGTCGACGTCGAGGAGCGCCAAACGCTCATCGCCTTTCAGGCGCGAGAGGCCTTCCTCCACGACGAGCGTCTCGCAGAAAATGCTCGCCGTCTCGGCGAGGGCCATTGGAAGGTTTCGCTGCATTGGTGTGCGATGTGCCAGTTGCGTGTTGTGATACGCGTGTCCGAGTTCGTGTGCAGTCGTCTGTGCTGAGTCGACGCTGCCGCTCCAGTTGAGCAAGACCAGCGAGCGGTCGCCGACGAACGACATGCAGAACGCTCCGCCGACTTTTCCTTCGCGCGGTTCGGCATCGATCCACTTCTCGTCGAGAGAACGGTCGACCAAGCCGGCGAGTTCGTCGCTGTACGCACGGAACGCACCGCGCACGAGCGACACACCTTCATCCCACGAAATGTTGCTCGGGGCGAACGAGAGCGGCGCCATGAGGTTCCACCACGAGACGCCATTGGAGTCGCCGTTCAATCGCCCCTTCACGCGCAGCCAGCGCCGGAAGTCGGGGAGCGACGCATGCACTGCGGCTTGCATCGCGTCGAACGTCGCACGACTCACGCTGTTGGCGTAAAGCGACGCATCAAGCGGCGACGACCACTGTCGGCGACGGTTTACCGCGTTGGCTTCGCCCTTAATCGCGTTCATCGCCGCCGCGCAGGCGACCCCGATTGTCGGCCAAGCACGCATCTCGGCTTCGTAGGCTGCTTTGCGCACGCGCATGTCGGGGTTGCTCGCCAGGCCGCGCACCGCGGCCATCGGCAGATCCTTCGCGCCGTCGGGCAAGTCGACGCGCGTCTTCAACTGCGACGTCACGTCACCTTGCAGACGACCCCAGGCTGAAGAACCGGTCGTCGAGAGTTCCGCGTAGAGATTTTCTTCTTTCTCAGTCATTTGATGCTCTGCGCGGGCCTGCAGGCGGCGCAGTGGCCCGAGGTGTTCGCGGGCTTGGTCGCTCACTTTCGACAAACCGTCAGCGCCGAGTGATGCAACCCACTCTGCCAACCGGGCGACGAGCGGCGACAACTTTGAATCCATCACTTCGAGTTCTGAGAGCAGCCCTTGCGCGCGCTCGTGACGCGAGTCGGTGCTCACCGTCGCGTACACATACGCTCCGAGCACGTTGTTGGCTTCGGCAACCGAATTGAACGCGGTGATCACCGCGTCTGCTGCAGCGCCATCTTCGGCGTTCGGGGTGCGCGGCGCGACACCGCGAATCTCGTGCTCGTCGAACAACGCGGCGAGGCGGCCGACGTCGGCTCCAAGGCGCTCCATCGCATCCATGAACGAGCGAGAGTCGAAGGACTCGTGAACGTCGGCGACGCTCCAACGGGGCAGTGCAGGTGTTTCAGGCATGCAGCGAAACTACCGCCGGTTACTTGGCGCGAACGTCTCCGACGAACACCTCATCGCGATGCACCACGCGCATGCCGAGCGACTCATAAAGAGCGATTGCTGCTGAGTTGTCACCCGCCACGTAGAGCATGCCGTTGCGCAAACCGAGCGAAGCGAGCCTGGCGAAGCCGGCGATTGTTAAGGCGCGACCGAGCCCCTTGCCGTGGTGTGCCGGGTCGACGCCGATGACGTAGATCTCGCCGGAAGGTGGAATCGTTCGGTGCGTCTTCGTCCAGCAATAGCCCGCTATGCGTCCCTCGATTTCATGAATGAGGAATCCCGACGCATCGAACCACGGCTCGGCGAGTCGGGCGGTGAGCACGTCGCGTGTCCAGTTACCTTGCTCGGGGTGGCCGGAGAACGCGCGGGCGTTGACCGCCAACCACTCCTCATCATCGATGCCCGGGCGAAACGAGCGCGTCGCAAAACCTTTCGGCACTTCGTGTTCCGGCGCCAGCGGCAAGTCGCAGCGCATGTGCAGGAGGGGAGCGTCGAGCGTCAAACCGTGCGACGTCGCAAAGCGCTGTTCGTCGGCACTTGGCTCGCACACGAACCATCGCACCGATCCGCCGCCGCCACTCTTGATGCTCGTGATTGCGGAGTTAAACTCCGCCTGCGACACGTGGTCGTGGCTGCGCATCACCCATCCGCGGTTGATGCGCGAGATTTCCATTCGCGACACGGCGAAAGGTTACCGTTGAGCGCGTGCCACGCACGAAGAAGCCCGCGAAACGCACGACTGCCGCGCGCACCAAACCCAAGCGCCCGACGAAAGCCGAGCTGCCCGCGCATGCGCGCGTGATCCTCCGGGGGCTGAAAAAGGACTACCCGGTAGCGGTCTGCGAGCTCACTCACGAGTCACCGTTTCAGTTGCTGGCGGCGACGATTCTTTCTGCGCAATGCACTGATGCGCGAGTCAACATGACTACGCCCGCGTTGTTCGCCGCATATCCGACCGCACAGGCCATGGCGTTGGCCGACATCGCGCACGTCGAGCAGCTCGTGAAGTCGACCGGCTTCTACGCGTCGAAAGCAAAAAACTTGATTGGCATGGCCAACGCCGTGATGTCACGATTCGGCGGTGAAGTGCCGACTGCAATTGAAGACCTAGTGACGCTGCCCGGTGTCGGGCGAAAAACTGCCAACGTCGTGCGGAGCGTGGTGTTCGATCTGCCTGGTCTGCCCGTCGATACGCACGTGCTGCGACTCTCCAAGCGGCTCGGTCTCACACGCGAAGAAGACCCCGTCAAAGTCGAGCACGAACTCAACGCACTCTTACCGCCAAAAGAATGGGGCGAGTTCAGTCTCCGTCTCATCCTGCACGGACGCCGCATCTGTGACGCACGCAAACCCAAGTGTGGCGAATGCCGCCTCGCTTCTCTTTGCCCGTCGAGACAGTGATGCCGACTCCCAGCGATAATTCCAGCGCCGCGGCGGAACTCGCCGCACTCGTCGATGCTGTCGAAGCGTGTCGCAGCAGGTTGTCAGCCCTCGCCGAACGCCGCAACGCAGCACTGCGTGGGGAGAACGACGACGCCGATTCGTTGCTTGTCTCGATTTACGAAGCAGAGCGCGGGCTGTCGACCGCAATCCGACTGCTGCAACGCGCCGCGCGCAGTGCCCGCTAGGTCACTTCAGGGTTGCGCCGCGCGCAGCGCCCGCTGAACCCCTCTTAGCCTTGATGCGTGGAGCGATACCCGAAACGCGACGATTTGCAGGAGCTTTCGGGCTACCACTCGCCCCAAGTTTCGGTTGAGGTGCGACTCAACACCAACGAGTCGCCGATTTCACCGCCGCGCGAGTTCGTCGAAGCTGTCGCGTCGGCGGTTCGCGATGTGCAGTGGAACCGGTATCCCGACCGAACCGCCACCGCGTTGCGTGAAGACATCGCAGCACTGCACGGTGTATCCGCCGACAACGTCTTTGTGGCAAACGGAAGCAACGAAGTCTTGCAGTCGCTTCTGCTTGCGTACTCTGGGGCTGGCCGAAAGGTCGTCACCTTTGAGCCCACGTACCAGTTGCACTCTCATATCGCTCGCATCGCGGGCGCAACCGTGGTGAGCGGCCGGCGAAACCCCGACTTCACACTCGACGCCGCTGAGGTCGCCCGAATCTGCAGGCAGCACTCGCCGAGCGTCACGTTCTTGTGCTCTCCGAACAACCCCACCGGTCTCGCAGAGTCGCAAGAGTCGATCCACGCCGCAGTAGATGAGACACCCGGCATCGTGCTCGTCGACGAAGCGTACGCACAATTCTCGCCGCACACTGCGCTCGGCTTGGTGCGCGAAGATGCTCGCGTCGCAGTGAGCCGCACGTACTCCAAGACGTGGTCGATGGCAGCAGCGCGCCTCGGCTATCTCATCGCGCCAAAGTGGATGGTCGCCGATCTTGAAGTCGTCGCCCTGCCTTATCGAGTAGACGCATTGAAGCAAGCGGCAGGTCGTGCTGCGCTTCGCTTTGTGTCACACATGGAGCATGCGGTTCGAGATGTCGTGGCGCAACGCGAACGACTCGTCGCAGCGATGACAAAGATGCCGCTCACGGTGTGGCCGAGCCAGGCCAACTTCATCCTCTTCCGCCCGAACATTCCGACGGCGAACCCTGCCTCGGCAGCCTCGGGCTCGTCGACCTCGGGCTCGTCGACCTCGGGCGGCGGCGCCGGCCGCGCCCTGTGGCAGGCCTTGCTCGACCAGAGCGTGTTGGTGCGAGATTGCTCGTCATGGGACGGGCTTACTGATTGCTTGCGCGTCACTGTGGGCACGCCAGCAGAGAACGACAGATTCTTAGCGGCGTTGCAGACCGCACTTCTGGCGCGAGACTGAACAGCATGTCTCGTCTCGGCCGGCGCTCGCGCGCAACCAAAGAGACTTCGGTCGATGTGGCGATCAACCTTGACGGGCCGTCCAATACGGACATCTCGACGGGTATCCCGTTCTTTGACCACATGCTCGAGCAGCTCGCCAAGCACGGCGGGTTCGGTCTCAAGGTGCACGCAAAAGGTGACCTGCACATCGACACCCACCACACCGTTGAAGACGTCTCTCTCGCCCTCGGCGAAGCATTTCGTGAAGCGCTCGGTGACAAGTCGGGCATCCGTCGATTCGCAAGCGGGGCGTTTCCTCTCGACGAAGCTCTCGTCGACGTTGCACTCGATCTGAGCGGGCGACCGTTCGTCGCGTGGAACGTGCAGATGCCTGAGGTGCTGCCGCTCGGCAACCCACCGTTTGACCCGCAGCTTGCCGAGCACGCAGTGTCGTCGTTTGCCACCGCAGCTGCCATCACGCTGCACGTCACGAAGCGCTCGGGCACCAACGCCCACCACATCATCGAGGCCACGTTCAAAGGGTTGGCGCGCTGCTTGCGCGATGCCGTGCGCGTCGAGACGACTGGAGTGCCTTCGACCAAAGGCACGCTGTGAGCGCACCGCTCATCGCGGTGCTCGACTACGGCATCGGCAACCTCCGTTCAGCACAAAAGGCCCTGCAGAAAGTCGGCGCCGACGCGCGACTCACCAACGATGCGGGTCTCGTACGTGACGCAGCGGCCGTGGTATTGCCCGGTGTCGGTGCATTCGGCGCGTGCATGAGAGCACTCAAAGAGTCGGGTCTTGAGTCACTCGTTCGCGAAAGCATCACGAGCGGCAAGCCGTTTCTTGGTATCTGTGTCGGCATGCAGATGCTCTTTGACGACAGCGAAGAAAATCCGGGCGTGCGTGGGCTCGGCGTTATCGACGGCACCGTTCGTTACCTTCCCGACAACGTGAAGCGTCCGCAGATGCAGTGGAATCGTCTGCAGGTGACGCAACCCGACGCGATGTTCGCCGGGCTGCCCGCTGAACCGTGGATGTACTTCGTGCACTCGCTGCACCCCGTGCCAAGCGATAAGTCGTGTGTCGTCGCAACTGCCGACTATGGCTGTCAGGTCACTGCTGCCGTGCGCAGAGACAACGTGTTCGCCGTGCAGTTCCACCCAGAGAAGTCAGCAGTCGACGGTCTCGCTCTTCTCGGCAACTTCGTCGACTCGGCTCGCCAACGAAGCTTCATCGGGTGAGTTGCGCATGAAGTTGTATCCGGCCATCGACCTGCGCGGCGGAAACGTCGTGCGCCTTGAGCAAGGTGACTTCGCGCGTGAGACCGGCTACTCCAACGACCCGGTCGCCGTTGCTTCGTCGTTCGTAGACGCGGGAGCAGAGTGGATCCACGTCGTCGATCTCGACGCAGCCGCGGGCACCGGCAACAACCGCTCGGTTGTGCAGCGCATCGCACGGACGGTGTCGGCCAAGGTGCAGACAGGTGGCGGAGTTCGAAGTCTTGACGATGCGCAGGAGCTCGCCGATGCAGGTGTTGCGCGAGTCGTGATGGGTTCGGCGGCCGTGCGTGACCCAGGGCTCGTAGATGCAGTTGCCAAGGTGGTCGACGTCGCAGTTGGTCTCGACCACCGCAACGGCGAAGTCGCGACCGACGGATGGCTTCGCGGTTCGACGCTGACGCTCTCGAGTGCGGTGGGGCAGTACCCGTCGGCTACTGCGTTCATCGTCACCGACATTTCGCGTGATGGCATGCTTGCTGGCCCTGACATCGACGGTCTGAAAAGTCTCCTTTCGTTGACAAGTACTCCAGTCATCGCGAGCGGCGGAGTCGCCGAGCTCGGCGACCTGCGCGAACTGCGCGACGCTCGAGTCGCCACTGACGGCGTCGTCCGCACACTCGCCGGTGTGATCGTCGGCAAAGCCATCTACGAAGGTCGATTCGATGTGCGTGACGCGTTGAAGGTGCTGCGCGCATGACGAGCGGAAGACCGTCCACGTTCGCTCGAGTGATTCCGTGTCTCGACGTCACCGACGGTCGAGTCGTGAAGGGAGTCAACTTCGTCGGTCTTCGCGATGCAGGTGACCCTGTTGAGCTCGCCACTCGCTACGACACCGAAGGCGCCGATGAGGTGGTCTTCCTCGACATCACCGCGTCGAGCGATCGTCGCGACACGATGGTCGATCTTGTCGCTCGTGCCGCCGAGCAGCTTTTCATTCCGCTCACCGTCGGTGGAGGCGTGCGCGACGTGGACTCCGCTCGCAAATTGCTGCGGGCCGGTGCCGACAAAGTAAGCGTCAACACCGCTGCCGTTCAGCGACCAGACCTCATCGCGGAGATTGCTGCAGACTTCGGAAAGCAGTGCGTGGTGTGCGCGATCGACGCCAAGCGTCGCGCGACTGCAAGCGGCGACGTACCTGGCAGTAATACATCCGGCTTCGAGGTGTATCTGCACGGTGGTCGCACGCCGACCGGCATTGACGCTGTCGAGTGGGCGGTTCGCGCCGCCCAACTGGGGGCCGGCGAGATTCTCCTTACGTCAATGGATCGAGACGGCACCCGCGAAGGTTTCGATCTCGAACTCACCCGCGCGGTGACGCAAGCAGTCGACGTGCCGGTCATCGCAAGCGGCGGTGTCGGAACGCTCGACCACTTGGCAGACGGCGTTCTCATCGGCGGTGCCGATGCAGTGCTGGCGGCATCGATCTTTCACTTTGGTGAGTTCAGCGTCGCGCAAGCAAAAGGCGCCATGGCGGCGCGCGGCGTGAATGTGCGCCCCGCTCGCTGAGACCGCGGAATTCGGGAGCTTCGCCCACTGACAGCGCGGCGTTTCAGCACTTCGCCCACTGACAGCGCGCCGTTTCAGCGCTTCGCTCACGGACCCGTCGGTAGCCTGACGCAAATGTCCGACCAAGAAAAGCTGCCGATCAAGATGCTGAATGATCGTCTGCTGGTGCGCATTCCGTCTGCTGACGGTGAGCGCCGTTCCTCAGGCGGCATTCTCATTCCGGCAACAGCACAAGTTGCAAAGCGACTCGTCTGGGCCGAAGTCGTGGCACTTGGCCAGAGCGTGCGCGCCGCCGAAGTCGGCGACCGAGTGCTCTTCAGCCCTGACGACCGATACGAGGTCGAAGTTGGTGGCAGCGACTACATCATGTTGCGCGAGCGCGACTTGCACGCCGTTGCGGCGTCGCGCATCGAGGCGAGCACCGGCCTCTACCTCTGACTACGGCTGTGCGCATCTCGCCGAGTCGCGAAGAATTCCGCGCGCAAGCTTCGTCGAACGGCCTCGTTCCCGTCTGGTGTGAGGTCGTAGCCGACCAGCACACGCCCGTCGGTGCATTCCTCGCACTCGTCGGCGATAAGCCAGGTTTCTTGCTCGAATCGGTCGAGCACGGCGAGCGCTGGGCGCGATTTAGTTTCGTAGGATGTCGCCCACGCGGTGAGATCGCGCTCGTCAATGGCGAGGTTCGCACAAGTGGGGCGGTGCCGTCGAGCGTGCCGACTGACCGAGGTTTTCTCGGTGCACTCGAAGCGATGCTCTCCACCTACAAGTCGCAGGTGGTGCCTGAGCTGCCGCCGCTGCAAGGCGGCATGATCGGGCACATTGGTTACGACGTCGTGCGCGAAATCGAAAAACTGCCGAACGTGCCCCACGACGACCGCAAGTTGCCCGATGCTGCGATGTCGATGATCGGTTCGCTTGCTGCGTTCGACCACTGGAAGCAACGCGCCTATCTCATCGAGAGCGTGCCCACGCTGGGGCTCGACGCCGCCGAAGTCGACGCCGCTTACGACGCAGCATGCCAATCGGTGCAGCAGATGGCCCGTGATCTGGCTCAAGCAGTCGTCGCCGACGTCGCTGAGCCTCCGATTAGTGGCGCGATGCTCGAGGCGCCTGCTTCATCGATGCGTGACGGCAAGTACCAACAAGCCGTCAATGTGGCGAAAGAACACATCCTCGCCGGCGACATCTTTCAAGTCGTGTTGTCGCAGCGCTTCGATCTGAAGCTCGACGCCGACCCTTTCGACTTCTACCGGGTGCTACGCCAGGTGAACCCCAGCCCGTACATGTATTTCCTGCGCCAGGGCGAGGTCACCATCGCTGGTAGTTCGCCCGAGCCGATGGTGCAGGTGCTCGGCACCAAGGTGATCAGCCGGCCCATCGCCGGCACGCGCAAGCGCGGCCGCGACGACGAGCACGACCGTCGCCTGGCCGGCGAACTGCGGGAGAACCCGAAGGAGGTGGCCGAGCACATCATGCTGGTCGACCTCGCCCGCAACGACGTGGGTCGTGTCGCCCGGTTCGGCACCGTGCACGTCGACGAGTTGATGACGCTCGAGCGGTACAGCCACGTGATGCACCT
>RFOJ01000270.1 GCA_009926705.1 Acidimicrobiia bacterium | reverse complement strand
GGTGATGGTCGTGTCGGTTCACCCCCCGAATGGTGATGCGTCGGCCGTTGACTCGAACCTCGCCGTGTTCCACTCGAATTCGACGGAAACCCGTGACGAGCGAGACGTATTCACGTTCAGTGCCAAGCAGCTTGACAACCAAGCGGTATCGGTGCGGGTCTTCGGCCGACCACGGTCGAGCGTTCGGAATAATGATCTTCGTCGACACTTTGTGCCCAGCGAACACGTAGCGCTCGGCGAAATCATGAGGAATATCGAGTATCACCGGTTCGCTCACGCGCTTACCGGAGAGTTCTTCGAACCACACCTGCACCGAACTGCCTGCTGTCGGTGTGCCAACGAACGCTGTATCGACTTCGACGTCGGCGATGCCTTGCTTTGAATCTGGGTCGAAATCGGCTCGGCAATTGATCGAGCGCACGTGCACGGGCGACCGTGCCTCGACGTAAACCGAACGATGCAACCCTGCCATCCACCACTGGTCTTGGTCTTCGACATAGCTCTGTGCGCTGTAGCGCACGACCACGACGGCAAGTTCGTTGGCGCCCGAGCGAACGTGCCGAGTGATGTCGTATTCGCTCGCCAGGCGGTTGTCGGTGCCGTAACCGACGAACAACCTGTTCACATACACGAGATGCACGCTGTCTGCGGCACCAATGTGTAATACGACTTGGCGCTTCTGCCACGACGGCGGCACGGTGAACGAACGCCGATACACGCCGGTCGGATTGTCGTTCGGGATGTTCGGCGGAGGGCCGTCGAACGGCATCTCAATATTTGTGTAGTGCGGCATATCGTTGACGCCTTGCATCGTCCAGTTGCCGGGGACGCGAATCGATTGCCACGACGTGCTGAGCGACGATGAGCGACCTCGAAAGTCTGTATCGCGCACGTCGCTTGGGCGCTTGAACAACTTGAAGCGCCAGTTTCCGTCGAGACGCACTCGTCGTGACGGGCGCTGTATACGCGTGCCTTCGAGCGAGTCGCTCGCCAGGCGGTTGTCGGTGCCGTAACCGACGAAC
>RFOJ01000269.1 GCA_009926705.1 Acidimicrobiia bacterium | reverse complement strand
ATGATTTCCCGAAGATCATCCAGGCGAGTGCACCCGAAGGAAAGGTGTCAGCTGCTCTCTTCGGCGAGGCGTTGCGTCAAGTGGTTCGCGCCGCGAGCGCCGACCTCACGCGACTGGCACTCACCGGCGTGCTCGTGAGCAACCAAGCCGAAGGTCTGACACTCGTCGCAACCGACAGTTACCGTCTTGCTGTTCGCCAAGTGGCGGGTACCGCACTCGCTGGCGAGAGCTCGGTGATCATCCCGGCGCGGGCACTCGGCGAACTGCTCCGACTGATAAAAGACCACGAAACCATCACCTACCGACTCGCATCCGACCGCGCGACCTTCAGCGTCGGCAACACCACGCTGTCAACCGCGCTGCTCAATGTGCAGTTCCCCAACTACAAACAGCTCGTGCAACCGTCGTACCCGAACAAGCTGTCGGTGAACCGCGAATCGTTGCTCGATGCTGTGCGACGTTCAAAGGTGTACGCACGTGACACCATTCCGGTGCGTCTCACCCAAGCATCGGGTGCACTCAAATTGTCGGTGCATACCAACGACACCGGCGAGACGATCGAAGAACTAGACGCCGACTACAAAGGCCCCGAGATGACCATCGGCTTCAACCCCGACTACTTGCTACAAGGTGTCGAGGCGTGCAACGGCGAGACCATCAGCATTGAGTCGAGCGACCCAATCAAGCCTGCGGTCTTGCGCGGCTCCACGAACGACGGTTACCTCTATCTCGTGATGCCGCAACGACTCACGTCGTGATCGTTCGCTCGCTGCAGCTCACCGATTTTCGCAACTACGAACGGTTGCAACTCGAACTCGGTGCTGGCGTGCACGCCATCGTCGGTTTCAACGCAGCCGGCAAGACCAACCTTGCCGAAGCGCTCGTCGTCGTGTCGACGATGAAGTCGTTCCGCGGCGTCGCCAACGACCATGTGGTGCGTCGCGGGGCAGAGAGCGCGTTCTTGCGAGCCGACATCGTGCACGACGACGAACGCGAGTTTCTCGTCGAGATCGAACTGAAGACGGCTGG
>RFOJ01000268.1 GCA_009926705.1 Acidimicrobiia bacterium | reverse complement strand
CGTGCTGCCCCTCACCCTCGGTAAGAAGAAGGGTGACCAACCTTGGATTGATCGCGTCATCGACACCATAAACCTGCGCGACCGACTCGAGCACCGACCGAGCGAACTGTCGGGCGGTCAACAACAGCGCGTCGCTATCGCTCGAGCGTTGGCGAGCAAGCCCGACATCATCTTCGCCGACGAGCCGACAGGCAACCTCGACTCCAAGACTGGCAGCGAGGTGTTGCAATTCATGAGGCGGGCCGTGACCGACCTTGGCCAGACCATCGTCATGGTCACCCACGATGCGACAGCGGCGAGCTATGCCGACCGAATCGTGTTCTTGGCCGACGGCAAGGTGGCTGGCGAAATGTTCTCGCCGACTTCGCAAAAAGTGCTCGACTACCTCAAGCGCCTCGGCGAATAGGTCGCACGTGCTGCGTCTCGCCCTGAAGATGACCTTGGCCCGCAAGGGTCGCCTCGTCCTCACGTCGCTCGCGATCATCCTCGGCACCGGTTTTCTGTCAGGCACGTTCGTCTTCCGCGACACCATCAACCAGACGTTCGACCGGCTCTTTTCCGACGTGTTCCGCGACGTCGATGCCTACGTGCGGTCGACGTCGTTCATCGAGCTCGACTTCGGAGGCGAACAACGCGCCGGCACGCCGATCTCCGCTCTCGAAGCCGTTCGCAAGGTGCCAGGCGTCGTTTCCGCGACCGGTGACATCCAGGCGTTCGCGCGTGTGATCGGCAAGGACGGTACGCCTCTCGGCAGTGAGGGCGGCGGCCCTCCGACGTTCGGTGGCATCGCATCAATTGACTCGGCCGGCCTCTGGACGGTTGACGAAGGTCGCTTGCCCAAGGGCGGCAAAGAGATGATGCTCGACCGTGCGACCGCCGAAAATGGCGGCTACGTCGTGGGCGACACCGTACGGGTGGTCGCCGCACGCGGACCCCGCGAGTTCACGCTCGTCGGAATCGCAAGCTACGGCGACATCTCGTCGCCAGGTGGCGCGACGTTCGCACTCTTCGACCAGGAGACTGCATCGGA
>RFOJ01000267.1 GCA_009926705.1 Acidimicrobiia bacterium | reverse complement strand
CTGGTCGCGCACGATGACGCTTACGTCTACGAGCGCGACGATGAGCAGCGCAAAGAGCGGAAGAATGAGCGCAAACTCGACGGTTGCCTGCCCATGATCAAGGCGGGCGTGTCGCCGAAGGGTCATCCTTCGATGGACTCCGATCGACTAATCACGTTCGACAACACGTTCTCGAAAAGCTCCCCGATGCGTCCGGCACCGCCGCCGTCGGTTGCCCACGCGACGACAAGCAGTGCGATCACCGCCGCGCCGATCAAGACGAGCGCGTACTCAGTGGTGGCTTGGCCGGGATCGGTGCGATGGGTGCGTCGGGAGTTCATCAGGGTGTTCCTTCCATGAGCGGGTGAGGGTCGATATCGACCGACGTGAGTTGTCCTGCCAGGAGTGGCACGACGGCGAGCAGCACGTACGCAGGAAGTATGCAACCGACGAGTGGGAGCGTCAGGCGTACGGGTAGTGCACGAATCTTGCGTTCCGCGTCGCGTCGACGCTGGGCATGGGCCTCGGCGGAGATTCGCTCGAAGAGTTCTCGCGGCGACAGTCCGTCACGTTCGGTGTCGATGAGGGCGTCAATGAGTGTCTGTGCGGCGAGAGGAAACGTGACACGATGCTCTGATAGGGTTTCGACGAATCGTTGCCCGCTCTCCTGAGAATTCACTACCAAAAGTGCCGACTCGGCGAGCTTTCCCGTGCAGGCTTCGGTCGCACATCGAAATGCGACCGCGGGCGGTTTGCCGGCTCGAAGGTGGATCGACAAGAGGTCGATGAAGTCAGGAATCTCCGATGCCACTGTTGCCGCTTTGCGGGTCGCCCGACGCACGAGCAAGCGACCCAGTACGTTCAGCCCGAGCCCGAGCACCAGGCAAACGACACCTGGGGGCGATGCGAAGAACCGGCGTATCGAGTCGTCACGAGCGGCCATCCAGCACGCGATGACAAGTGGCACCCACGTGAGCACGTTGATGGATGCGCGTGTGTGTGCCACTGCGGCAGTCGAATCAGCGGCAACCGCAGCTGTCGCACGCAACGTTCGAGCGGCCGA
>RFOJ01000266.1 GCA_009926705.1 Acidimicrobiia bacterium | reverse complement strand
CAAGGTGGCCGTGGCAACGCGCGGTTTCTCACGAACAAGCGTCGTGCACCGAAGTTTGCCGAACAGGGCGAGCATGGCCCTGAGCGCTGGCTGAAACTCGAGCTAAAGCTGATGGCCGACGTCGCACTCGTCGGCTTCCCAAACGCTGGCAAGAGCACCTTCATCTCTTCGGTCTCGGCAGCAAAACCGAAGATCGCCAACTATCCCTTCACCACGCTCGAACCCCATCTCGGTGTCGTTCGCATTGATGCCGACACCGAGTTCGTCATCGCCGACATTCCGGGGCTCATCGAAGGTGCGAGCGAAGGGCGGGGCCTCGGGCACCAGTTCTTGCGCCACATCGAGCGGGCCCGAGTGCTGTGCATCTTGGCAGACCTCGTATCAATGGAGGGCGTCTCACCCGACGAACAGGTCGACGTGTTGTTGCGCGAGTTACAGGCGTATCGACCCGAACTGCTCGAGCGACCCAGGCTTATCGTCGGCACGAAACTCGATTCGGTCGACGCCGACACGAAACGCGCATGGGAAGTGACAGGGCACCGGAGCATGTCGTCAGTGACGGGTGCAGGCGTTCGCGAAGTGCTCGGCGATCTCGCCGTCTTGGTGCAGGAAGCACGTAGCGTACCGGTAGTCGACGACACGGAAATCACCTTGCGCCCCGAACCCGAGGGCACCCGTGTGGAAAAGCTGGGCGACAATGAGTTCCGCTTGCACGGGCGCTCGGTCGAGCGGGCAGTCGCACTGAGCGACCTGACGTCGCCAGATGCTCTCAACTACATCGACGACCGTTTGTCGGGGCTCGGCGTGCCGCGACTCCTCGCACGGGCGGGCGCAAAAGAAGGTGCGACGATTCACATCAAAGAGTTCAGTTTTGAATACACGCCGGAGATCGGATGAGAATCGTCGCCAAGATCGGCACCTCGTCGATCACCGACAAGAGCGGCACCATCGACCAGTCGATGGTGCAGTCGCTGTGCGCGCAGGTGGCGTCGTTGCGAGACGCCGGACACGAAGTCATCGTCGTCTCGAGCGGCGCCGTGGCCGGTGGTG
>RFOJ01000265.1 GCA_009926705.1 Acidimicrobiia bacterium | reverse complement strand
AACGCGTTCCAACTCACCAACTTTTTGCGCGATGTGAACGAAGACCTCGACCGTGGTCGCGTATACATTCCGCAAGTTGACGTACGGCGATTTGGTGTCGACCTAGCCGCGCGGCGTTGCACGCCGGAGTTCGTCGCCCTCATGAAATTTGAGATTGAGCGCTGTCGAGAGTTGTATGCGTCGGCGGACAAGGGCATTGCGATGTTGCCGGCGCGCTCGGCACGGTGCATTCGCGCTGCGCGCACGTTGTATTCGCGCATCTTGGAGCGAATCGAGGCGCAGCAGTACGACGTGTTTGCCAAGCGAGCGTCGGTGCCGACGAGCGTCGGTGCCGACTCTGCAGAAGGCTTGGATGGTGGGTCGGTTGCTCTTGCCCGTCGGTGGGTGATGTCGTTTGGCACACGTGTGACTTCGTTGCGCCAACAGGTGACGTCATTTCGTCCGCGCCTTGCACTCGGTGCGTTCATCGCGATGGTCGCCGGCATGATCGCCACACCACTCTTCGATCAGGGCGGCGACGAACGGCGGGCGCTCGCCCATGTGGTGGTCGCGGCACTGTTCGTGAGCGCAGTATCGGCAGCTGCGCACGACCATGGTCAGCGAGCCCTCGTCGCGGCTGCGTCGATTGTGGTCGTCACGTTTGCTGTGGAGATTCTCGGCAGCAAGACAGGGTTTCCCTTCGGTGAGTACGACTACACAGGTGCGCTCACACCGCAACTCTTCGGGGTGCCAATCGTCGTGTCATTCGCGTGGGCGGGCATCACGCTCACGGTTCACGGCGCGTTGCGCAACGTGCGACGCGGCCGCATCGCGCTCATGGCGTGCGCGATCACCGCATGGGACGCGTTTCTCGACCCACAGATGGTGGGCGAGGGTTATTGGCAGTGGGAGCCGTCGTCGCCTGCGTACCGCGGCATCCCGCTCGTCAACTATCTCGGTTGGCTGCTGACAGCGAGCATCACCTCGGCGATTGCGGTGTTGGTGTGCAAGTCGAAGCACGCACTCGAAGCTCGCACACTGATTGCGGGAGCAGGATCGAAGTCAACCACGTCGCCACTACCGC
>RFOJ01000264.1 GCA_009926705.1 Acidimicrobiia bacterium | reverse complement strand
TCGACGATCCGCATGGACGGGCTAACCGTCCCGAACGTCACCGTGCCCGCTATAGAGATACCGCCACCAGCAGTCGGAGGTGGCGGAGGCGGCAAGGGCGGAGGCAAGGCCGGGCGCAAGAGAAACGACGGTGGCGGGTCGCCGTTCACCTCTGGACTCGGCACGATGGAGTTCTCCGGTCTTCCCTCGTTGGCTTCGATACTTGAGCCGGGCATTCAGCAGTATCTCGACAGTCTGCAGCCGACAGTCACGAACATCACGGTCAACACGGTCACCGCCGACGCCAACCTCCCGAACCTCATCGTCGAGGCACTCCAGACCTACAACCTCTACAACGGCCCCGTCGACGTGCAGATCGCGGCGTAAGCCATGCCCGCGAACATCGTTACCGGCGGCACGCTTACCGTCGAACTTGACGTCGGCTTCGGCGACGGCTTCACTCTCGACGACACGCAGCAAGGTGTCCTCAATAACACGACCTACACGCTTGACGGCGTCGACCAGTTCGCCGAAATCACCGTGCAGTCCGTCGAATTCTTCCGCGGCAAGCAACAAGTCCTCGACACACTCGCCCCGGGACGCTGCACTATCGTCGCGCAAGACAGCACGCGCGCGTTCGACCCGTACAACGAGGCGAGCGTCTACTACGACGAAACCGACGACACGCCAGGCCTCTCACCGCTCCGGCAGATACGTCTTACGCGCAACTCGACGGTCATCTTCCGAGGCCGCGTCGCCGACTTCTCCTACGACTACGTCGGCCCGAAGCAGATCCCGACGGTCACGATCACCGCGATTGACGACCTCTTCCTCCTCTCGAACGCGTTACTCTCGGCATTCACCCCGTCCGCTCAACTCTCCTCGGCACGACTGACGACGATCCTCGATCGAACCGAGGTCGGATGGCCCGCCGAGACGCGCGACATCACGGCAGGCACGACCACACTCGGCAACTATGCGATCGCAGAAGGCACTAACGCGCTCGGCTACATCCGCAAGATCGACGAAGCCGAACGCGGCCGCGTCTTCGTCCGCGCATCCGACGGCGACCTCGTCTTCGAGCC
>RFOJ01000263.1 GCA_009926705.1 Acidimicrobiia bacterium | reverse complement strand
CGCCACGTTGGTACCACAAGTGACGCCGTCGTTCATCGGCACGGCGTTGTATCGACTCGACATCAACCTGCGCGAGTCGGCGGTGCTGGGTTTCGTCGGTGCAGGTGGCGTGGGCTTCGTGGTTCAGCAGCACCTGCGCAGCCTCGATTATCAGCGTGCGATTGCCGCTGTCGGGGTGATCTTTGTCGTCATCACCCTGATCGAAGTGGTGTCGACACGGCTTCGCGCATCAATCATTGGTGACCATCTTTCGTCGCCGACGAAGAAGACCCCCCGCACGATGGCCCGCGAACGCCGTGACCACCGCTTGCTCGTCGATGCCGTCACGACCCGGCGTCTTACTCCACCGTGGACCTACGAGCGATTGGTCCGTGCGTCGGCTGGCATCATCTATCTCGTGCTCATCGTGGTGGCGTTTGCAACCATCGATATTCCGTACCTCTCCGCACTCGGCCTCGGCGACGAAGTCATCGACAGTTTCGGTCGACTCTTCCCGCCCGACTTCACCACTGCTGGCCCCGAACTTTGGCAGGGCATTCGCGAGACCGTAGCAATCGGCTTCATCGCCACCACGCTGGGTTTGGTCATTTCGGTGCCGCTCGGCATCTTGTCGGCGCGCAACATCGTGGTGAACCGCTTCGTCTACGGCACGACGCGACTGTTCATGCTCGCGTTGCGTGGCTTGCCCGAATTGATTGTCGCTGTGCTCTTCGTGGCCGCCATGGGTCTCGGGCCGGTGCCCGGCACGCTCGCGCTCACCGTCGGTACGGCGACGTTCATGGCCAAGCTCATCGGTGACGCGCTCGAAGAAGTGTCACCTGAGCCGCGCGAGGCCGTGTTCGCCACTGGTGCGTCGCGGGCGCAGGAGTTCGTCACCTCGGTGATTCCGCAGGCATTGCCCAACCTCGTGAGCCAGACGCTCTACATGCTCGACGTGAATCTGCGCTCGTCGACCGTGCTCGGCATCATCGGCGGTGGCGGCATCGGGTTCTTGCTGCTTTCTGCGTTGCGGGTGTTGCAAGAGCCAACGGTCGGCGCAATCGTGATCGTCATCTTCGTGATCGTGTACTCGA
>RFOJ01000262.1 GCA_009926705.1 Acidimicrobiia bacterium | reverse complement strand
CCACGTCGCTGCCGCCGAAGCCCGGGCCGCCCGGGTTGACGAGCATCGACCCGATGCGACCTGCCGGCGCATCGGCAATTCGACGCACGAGGTAAAGCGAGAACGTACCGACACCCGGGTCGTCGTAGTCGAACGGCACGTCGAGATAACCGCACTCGAACGTGCCCGTCGAGCCGGGGGTGCAGGTTTCCCAACTGATGGTGCCGGGTTGTGCTTCTTCTGTGGTGTTGCCAGCGGAGTCGTCACCCTCGTCGCGCCCAGTCGATTCGGTTGCTTCGGAGGCGCTCGGCTCGATGGTCGGGTCGGTGCTCGCCTCGAAGATCATTCGCTCGCCGCATGCCGCGAGCACCACCACTGCCGCCCAACCTCATGAGACACTCAGCATAGGTTTGCGTGCGTAACATCAACAATCACCGCAACAGAAACCTGGTGCACATGCCGAGCCACTTCAGAGACTCAGACGAACATACCGACGACGATGTCGGTGGCTTCGGTGGTTCGAGCGCCGATGACGCCCGCAGTGTTTCTGAACTCATCGCCGACATCAACCTCGTGCTCGCACGAGAGTTTCGCGACGTGTGGGTGTACGGCGAGGTCGGCAAGGTTACGAATGCGGCGAGCGGTCACTGTCTGATCGAAGAAGAAGACGGCGCGAGAAGCGTGCTCGCGATCAAGCTCTTCCGTGGGGTGCGACAGAGCCTCGCTTCGAAGATGAAGCAGCACGGCGTCGACATCGTAAGCGGCATCAAGGTTCGCATCAGGGTGACGCCCGACGTGTTCGCGCAGAACGGCTCTCTTGGCTTCAAGATGTCCGACCTCGACCCTCGGTTCACGCTCGGCGATCTGGCCGCCAAGCGCGAAGAAATCATTGCGCGTCTGAAGCGTGACGGGTTGTATGACCGCAACAAGCGCACGCATCTGCCGCTCGTACCGCTCGGTATCGGGCTCGTCACGAGTAAGGGTTCAGCTGCGCACGCCGACTTCATGAAGACACTCGAGCAGTCGGGCATCGGTTTTCGCGTGTCGCTGTGCGACGTGCGCGTACAAGGTGACGGTGCAGCGGCTTCGGTTGCCGCAGCAG
>RFOJ01000261.1 GCA_009926705.1 Acidimicrobiia bacterium | reverse complement strand
CACGCCACGCCGACACCGCCCATGTAATCGTGAGCGCCTTTTCGCGCTCGACGGCGCTCAGGCCGCGCATGGCGACCACCGTTCGAGATTCGAGCGCGAACTCACAGGCGACACGAATCTTGAACTTGTTGAGTCTCACCAACGCCGCATTGCCGCAACCAGCATCGACATCGAGCACGAAGTGGTCGTCAGCCACGCAACGTACCCGCAGGAATGCAGCGATCTTTCCGGTGGGTTCGAGTGCGAAGGCGTAGCGCGACGCGCCGACGGCGAGGCTTGCGACGTCGTTGCTTAACTGCGAGTGCAAGAAGCTGCGTGCGTCTTTGCCGCGTGCGGTGATGACGTCACGGGTGGTTGTGTGCGATGTCGCGGTCATGCGCGACCGTTGTTTCTTGCGTGTCCACTATGTGATGTTCTGTCGGCGTTCGCCGAGCGGCGTCGCGTCATCTCCCGAGCGGCTGGCACCGCCGCGAGCAAGGCTGCAGCTTTGTTGCGGCACTCGAGATGTTCTTCGTCAGGGTCGCTATCAGCGACGATTCCTGCGCCAGCTTGCAGGTAGGCCATGTCGCCATCGACAAACATCGTGCGAATGGCGATTGCAACGTCGAGGTTTCCGCTGAAGTCGACGTAGCCGACGACGCCGGCATACGGCCCGCGCTTCACGGGTTCGAGCGAATCAATGATTTCCATCGCCCTCACCTTCGGCGCACCACTCACAGTGCCCGCGGGAAGCGTTGCGCGCAGCACATCGACGGGGCCGAGTTCGTCGCGCAAGTCGCCCGACACTTGTGAGGTCAGGTGCATCACGTGGCTGTAGCGCTCGAGCGCCATGAGTTCGTCAACTTTGACTGTGCCGAACTTCGCGATGCGACCTACGTCGTTGCGCGCGAGATCGACCAGCATCACGTGCTCTGCTCGTTCTTTGGGGTTTTCCCGCAGCTCGCCGGCGAGACGGCGGTCATGCTCGTCATCGCGGCCACGCTTGCGGGTTCCGGCGATGGGCCTGCTCGTGACGCGACCATTGCGCAGTTGCACCAAAGGCTCGGGCGAACTTCCGGCGATGGTCAACGACTCGTGGCGGACGAA
>RFOJ01000027.1 GCA_009926705.1 Acidimicrobiia bacterium | reverse complement strand
CGTGCAGTTCGCCTGGCGCGACGATCTGCGCCTACAGATCGAGACGCAGGGTGACCAGTTCCGCGATACGCCGTACCACGACTCGCAGATTCGCACTCTCGAGAGGATGGGATACGCCGCACCATTCGCGCTCGGCGAAGAGTTTTCCAACCGCACCATCTTGCGCGACGGCGAGGGCAGCCACCCCGAGTCGGTGGCCAAGTTAATGATCGACACACTCGGGTGCGTTCACGGTGTGCACTTCCACAATTACGCCATGTCAGCGCGGCACGGCGTGTCGCACTGGGCGCTTGAGTGGCGAGTCAACCCGAGCACAATTGATCTCGAAGCTGCGTTTCGGGAGCGCTACACGCTCAACTGATCAGCCGACGGTGATCGCCGTGACCCGGTCGTCTTTCACCTCGACAGTCACGCGCTGCATCGAATAGTCCATCGTGAGCGCGAATGACTCCCCGTCGCGCACCCCCACCCTGAACGCCCAACCCAGTTCGGCGGCGCAACGTGCTGCGTCGCTCTCGCTGAACCCGAGCAACAAGTCGGCCCGCTCCTGTGTGATGCCAGCAGCAAGATCTTGCGGGTCGGCTGCGGGACATTCCACCACTTGGTCGGTGGCCTCGGTACCGGCGTCGGGAGTGGAGTCGTCACTGGCACACGACGCCAACAGCGCGGTGCACGTAATCGCGAGACCAACCATGACGCGCTTCACCGAGACAGCCATGCCGGTGAGCGTACCGAGCCCGTAGGTTGTCTCGGTGGGCAAACCGTCACCTCGCTCGCTGGACGCCGAGTTCCTCGCCAACCCCCGTAGCCGTTGGCGCAACCTTGCGATTCTCCACCGCATCACAACCGAGATGCTGCGCGGCATGCGTCGACTGCACTTCGTCGGTGCCGCCGTCACGGTCTTCGGCTCGGCACGCGTCACGCCAGACACGTCGGAATACGAACAAGCCCGCCGACTCGCCCGGGCACTCGGCTCGGCGGGTTTCGCCATCATCACCGGCGGCGGGCCAGGAGTGATGGAGGCGGCGAACAGGGGTGCGCGCGACGCCGGCGCCAAGAGCATCGGTTGCACCATCAAGCTGCCGTTCGAAGAAGCGGCGAATCCGCATCTCGACGTGCGCGTCGACTTCCACTACTTCTTTACTCGCAAGTTCATGCTCACCAAGTACTCGTCGGCGTTCGTGGTCTTCCCGGGCGGGTTCGGCACCGCCGACGAGCTCTTCGAAGCGCTCACGCTCATCCAAACCGGCAAGATGCACGACTTCCCCGTCGTGGTGTGCGGTGGTGAGTTCTGGCGACCTCTGCAAGAACAACTCGAGACGATGGCGGAGTCGGGGATGATCGCACGACGCGATCTTGACTTGCTCATGTTCACCGACGACATCGACGTGGCGGTTCGACACATCACCGAGTTTGCAGCTCGCGGCGGCAAGACCGGTCGACCACCACGTGGCCTGCGCATTCTCGGCGAACGACGCGGGTGAGTACGTCGATGTCTGCGCTTCAGCGTGCCCTCGCCGACATGCACGAACAGCTATGGGATGACGACCGCGGCATGGTTCGCCTCTACGGTTTGCACCTCGTGCGCGAGACCGCTCTCGGAGCATTGCTCGACCTCGAATCAGGAAGAGTCGAGCGGGCGCGCCGCGCGCTTCGCGAGGTGTTGAAGCACCAATACCCGATGGACGCTGACCCGCGCTGGGCCGGCACATTCAAGACGCACGCAGCACAGCCTGACGCTGGAACGCTCGACAAAGACGGTCGGCTCCTCGACCGTGAATGGCGCGACTACGACCCGAACTGGCGCCAGTTTCTCGGCGTCATCTTGTCGCTCGTCGAGACTGGCGCCAGTTTCTCGGCGTCATCTTGTCGCTCGTCGAGCGCCTCTATGGGCATGTGCTCGGCGACGAGATGCGCGGTCGCCTGCAGGCGGCGGTACGACTCGCCGCTGAGAGCGAGCCAACAGGTCGCATCAACCCCGACTACAGCAACATCGCGCTCATGCATGCGTGGCTGGGCGGTTCGGCGGGCCTCGCCAGTACGGCCAGTCTCGTCAATGGCGTCGCCACACAGGTCTCGCGTGACGGCGATATCGCCGAATACAACTCCCCCACGTACGACGCGATCTCGCTCATGGCGTCGTGCCTATTGGCAGACTTCTCAACCAGCGCCGACCTGCGCGGCCTCGGCATGCTCGTACGCGAGAAGATTGCTGCTCGGCTCAGCACCGTGTGGCACCCCGAATTGGCGCTGCAAGCAGGCCCGTATTCCCGTGCGTACGGCCTTGACCCGCGGCTCTATGTATCGCTCATGTCGGTGCTGATGGCAGCCATTGACGTACCTGCCGCAGGGCCGAATCGCCTTGACAACACAACCACTCACGTGCACGACCTGTACTTCTTGCCACTTTTCCAACGCGTGTGTGCCTCGTTGCGCGGCGTCATCGCTCCACGACCGGTCTCAGCAGCACGACGTCATGAGCAGCGATTCGGCGACATCGTCGCGACTTCCGTTGTCGAACCCGGGTTGATTATCGGATGGGAGCACGGCCGACGTTCGCGCTTCGCTCTTGACCAGTACGCGCCGTTCGCCATGTATTCCCGCGACGGCTTTCTCGGCGTGCGCACCCGTGCCGACACCGACTGGGTCGACGTCGTAGAAACCGCGCCGAAGGTATTCGAACTACGGTGCGCCCGTCGCGAGGGCCCCGACATCAAGCATGACACTGCAGCACTCACCGTTGTGGCGTCGAAGTCGCCGATCACGAATGACAACGAGATGCTGTTCGGCGAAGTGACGCTGCAGTTTCCTGGAATCGTCGTCGAGGTGCGACTCGCTCGCTAGACGAGACACCGACGCCCGACGACGCAGAGCTAGGCAGCCAGACGCGCGTACGCCGGGCGCACCACGTCGCGCAGAATGCGCTGTCGAAGTTCGAACGGCGCGAAGCCCGACGAGATGGCATTTTCAACAAGTCGACCTACTTCGGCCCATGACAGCCCGAAGGCAGTTGCCACAGCATGCATCTCACTCGATGGCGAGACTTTGCTCATCAGTCGATTGTCGGTGTTCACGCTCACATTAAAGCCGTGACGCAAGAACGGCCCAATCGGGTGCTCGCTGACTGCATTCACTGCACCAATCTGCGTGTTGCACGTCGGTGCCATCTCCAGGTGCACTTGACGGTCGAGCACGAACTGCGCGAGCGGCCCGAGCCGCAGCGAACCATCGCCAAGGCTCGTCGTGTCGCGGTTGAGACGAACACCGTGACCGATGCGGTGAGCGCCGTGCGTGAGTGCATCGCTGATGAGTTCGAGGTCGGGTGGCTCGCTCGCATGGATTGTGATGTTGAGGTGACGTGACCGTGCGAATGCCAATGCTTCGGCGTGCAGGCTTGGCGGCCAGCCAGTCTCCGCTCCCGCCAAATCGAACGACACGACTTTTGGTTCACGATGCCGATGTGCGTCAACGAACTGAGCCACTTCGAGCGAGCGTTTTTCGGTTCGCATCGCGCACACGATGATGTGCGCACTGATGAACTTGCCCCGTGATGCCGCATCTTTCTCGGCGCGCCTGAAGCCAGCCGCTATCGCATCGGCACTCGCGGCAAACGGCAAGGCATGTAGCTCGGGCGCGTAGCGAATCTCGGCATACACCACCCCATCGTTCGCCAAATCGGTGACGGCCTCATACGCCACGCGCTCGATGTGGGCTTCGCTCTGCATGCAGGCAATCGTGTGCTCGAACGTCGCGAGGTACTTCAGCAGGTCGCGTGCTTCTGCACCGGCAGTGAACCACGCCTGCAGTGCCGCCTTTTCGGTGGTGGGCAGCCGAGGTGTGTGACCAATCTCGTCGCTGATCTCGAGAATGGTGTCGACGCGTAGGCCGCCGTCGAGATGATCGTGCAGGAGCGACTTTGGTGCCGCGACGACCGCCTCACGGTCAGTGGTGCTGGCAGCGCTCACCCGTCTATCTTCACGCCGAGAGGGCACCGCGCGCAACTAGTGGATGATCTTGGAGATTGGCAGCTCGAGAATGTCGGTGGCACCCGCATCTTTGAGGGCTGGGATCACCGTGTTGACGAGTCGCTTTTCCACCACAGACTCGACCGCCCAGTCGCCCGACGCAAGTTTCGAGACTGTCGGAGACTTTGCCGCAGGCAGCACCTTCAGCACCGCCGCATAACTTGCGTCGCTGACGTTCAGTTTGACGAGCACCTTGCCGCGGGCTTCGAGTGCGCCCTCGAGCAGCGTGAGCAACTGCTGCATTGCGTGACGTTTCTTGGGGTCGGCGAACGATGCAGGGTTGGCGATCAACTCGGTGTGGCTGGTGATGATGGTGTCGATGATGCGCAGGCCCGCAGCACGCAACGCCCGACCGGTTTCGGTGAGATCGACGACACAGTCGGCAATGTCAGGAATCTTGGCTTCACTTGCTCCGTACGAGAGCCTCACGTCGGCCTCAATGCCGTGGTCTTGGAAGAACTTCTTCGTGAGTCGCGGGTATTCGCTCGTCACTCGCACGCCTCGCGGCAAGTCGGCGACTTTCTGGAACTTCGAGTCGTTCGCCACCGCCACCACGATGCGGACAGGGTCGTTGGTGGCCTTGGAGTAGTTCAGTTTGCCGAGCGATTCGACGACGCTCCCCGTCTCTTCGATCCAATCACGACCGGTGATGCCGATGTCAAAGAGCCCTTCGGCGACGTACGTCGGAATCTCCTGCGGCCGCAGGATGCGCACTTCGTCGATGCGCGGGTCGGCAATTGACGCCCGATAGTCGACCTGCGACGAGCGCTTGACCGTCAGGTCGGCGGCGTCAAAGAGGTCGAACGTCGCGGCTTCGAGCGAGCCTTTGGGCAGGACAAGTCGCAACATGAGAGTGTCAGGCTAACGACGAAGGCAGTCGCGCCCCGTTGGCCCACGCCGAGGCCGACATCGCGTTCTTGGCCTCGGGCTGCACGGTGAGCAGCGTGACTGCCCCATCACCGCACGCCACCGTGACTCCGTCAGCGTCGATGCGCACGACCGACCCCGCAGCAAGCGTGCCGACTGCGTCGGGTGTCGTGCGACTGACGGCAACAGCCGCTCGTGCAGCGAGCACTCGCACTCGTTTGCCGGAGAGCATGAACCATGCAGTCTCCAACTTGGTGAGCGACACGATGTCGCGTGCGTTCGCACCCCAGCGAATCTGCTGCGTTCGCACCCCAGCGAATCTGCAATTCGCTCGGATCAATCTTGGCTGCATGCGTCGGTTCGCCTCGTTGCGGCTCTCCCGCCCCACACCCTTGCGTCACTGCGCGCACCAACGGCATGAGCGCAGCATCGACCAGTTCTGCCCGCAGCGTCGTGAGTGTGTGGTCATCACGAATCGGCATTGTGACGCGGTCGTAGACCACACCAGTGTCGAGGCCCTCCTCCACGCGCATGATGCAGATGCCGGTTTCCGTGTCGCCAGCCATGAGGGCACGCTCGACCGGAGCCGCGCCACGCCAGCGCGGCAAGAGCGAGAAGTGCACATTGATCATCGGCAACTTCGTGAGCACATCAACAGGAATGATCCGCCCGTACGCCACCACGACACCGAGATCGGCGCCGACTGTAAGGGCATCAGTCATGGTGTGGCTCACCCGCAGGCCGAGCTCAAGTGCTGCTGCTTTCACGGGGCTCGGCGAGAGGTTCGACCCGCGGCCGCGACGTTTGTCGACCCGAGTGACGACGAGCGCGACTTCGACACCGGCAGCCACGAGCGCCCGCAGCGGTGGCACCGCAACTTCAGGCGTGCCGAAATAGACGATGCGACGGGCTGCCCCAGTCGGCAGTGGTGCCAGCGTGCTCACTGCGGGGCCGGTCGGGTTGGTGTCTGCGTCACACCAGCTTCAGGTGATACGGCTCAGCGTCTTTGGGTTGCCCTTCGCGCGCTCGGTAGAGCTTCACGGCTTCTTTGCGCTGGTCGGGCGTCATGCGGTCAAACATCAGCACTCCGTTGAGGTGGTCGATCTCGTGCTGGAAGAGCCTTGCCAAGAGCTCGTCGGCTTCGAATTCCACTTGGTTGCCATCGAGGTTGATGCCTCGCACCAGCACCTTCTTCGGGCGAAGCATCTCCACGTACAGCCCGGGGATTGAGAGGCAACCTTCGTCGTACACCCACTCTCCGCTCGACTCCACAATCTGCGGGTTGAGAATCACCTTGCGCTCTTCGTCAATGTCGTAGACGAACACCTGGCGCTGCACTCCAATCTGCGGGGCTGCGAGACCGATGCCGGGCGCGTTGTACATCACGTCGAACATTTCGTCGGTGAGACGCACGAGTTTTTCGTCAATGTTGTTGACGGGCTCGGCAACGGCTTTCAGCACGGGGTCGCCGAAGGTGCGAATTTCGTACGTCACGCTGTGTAAGGCTACCGATGACCATGTCGACGTCTGACCACTACTTCACGTCGCAACCGTCTTCAGCATCGACGCCGTCCACGCACGAAGTGAAGGTTCGCTCATTGAAGATGTTGCTTGCTGGCGATCGTGGCGTGTTCAACCAAGGAGAACTCGACTGGGGTACGCGCGTCTTGATCGAGAACGCCGACATACCAACTGGCGGAACGTTGCTTGATCTCGGTTGCGGCGGCGGCGCGATTGCTGTCGCGCTCGCGATGCTCCGACCCGACGCGGTCGTGTGGGCAGTTGACGTCAACGAGCGCGCACTCGACACGACACGTGCGAGCGTGGCACTCAACAAGCTCTCGAACGTGCGCGTCGCGCTGCCGAGTGAGGTGCCGGGCGATGTGCGGTTCGATGCCATGTGGTCGAACCCGCCGATACGTGTGGGCAAAGAAGCACTGCATCAACTGCTGAACGAGTGGTTGCCACGACTCGTGCCTGGCGGCGCCGCCGACTTGGTGGTGCACAAGAACCTCGGATCTGACTCCCTCGCCAAGTGGTTGGTCGGCGAGGGCTACACCGTCGAGCGACATGCGAGCAAGCAGGGATACCGCGTCTTGCACGTGACTCGCGCTTAGGCGCAAACGCGGCGCACACCTACGCGCGGGCTCTCCTCGATGCGGCGCACCCTTACGCGCGGGCCGGGTCGACCGCCACTCGCACTCGCTGTTTACCCTTCGGCACGGTGAGCAGCGCTTCGCTGAGTGCATCCCATGTCGCTGCGCGCACCAACGCCCGCTCGTCATTACCCGCCACTTGCACGAGCAACGAACCACGCAGATGCGCGACTGCATCGTTCGTGCCTGCCCCGCTGATTTCAGCGAGCGCTCCGAACGGCGGCAACGACAATCGGCGCCGTCGCGCTGCCTCGGCGGCCTGATGGGCCGAAAAGTCGCGAGCAGCGAGCGCTACCAACACTTCGTGGTTCGGCACGGTGGTCTGCACGACGAGTTCGCCGTCGGGCACCAGGCGTGCCCCGTGCAACAGCAGGTCGAGTGCTTGTTCGCTCGCACGAAAGCGCGGGGCCAAGAGCTCGGAGTCAAGGTCGAGGAACACCACGGCGTCGGCTCGGTCAATGCGATGCAACACGGCTTCGGTTCCGACAAACACGTTCGTCCGGGCATCGATGGCTTCGGTTGTCGGCTTCACTTCCTGCACCGACCGCCCTGCTGCTGCCTCAAGCTCGTCGCGCAGGCGCGTAATGCCGATCCGGATGGCCCGCATCTTCTGTGACCCGCACGAGAGACACACGGCGGGCCGTCGCGCCTCACAACGCGGGCAGTCAAACTCGTGCTCGTGCGTCTGGGCAACCGCAGCACCGCAGAATTCGCATCGAGCCACCGCACGACAGGAGTCGCACGCCATTGCGCGCGCCCGTCCCTTCACGTTCAGCACGCACACCACCCGCTTGCTGTGGTCGCGCAGCAGCTGGATGAGCGGACCGGTAACGAGCGACGATGCCCAGCGCTCGTCAGCGTTTCGGTCGATGACGCGAACGATTGGCCACCGCGAGGCATCGCTGACAGCGACGACACGGTCTTGCGCCCAGTGGGTCGCCGACACCGTTGGCACCGCAGACACGAGAAGACACGGAACACCCGCTCGCCTCGCCCGTTCAATCGCCACTTCACGCGCGTGCCACGTGGGTGACCGCTCTTCTTGCAGGGTGTCGTCGTGCTCGTCGACCACGATGATTGCAGCGAGCGACGGCACGCTCGCCCATACCGCTGACCTGGCCCCGACCACCACGTCGACACCCGAAGCTGCGGCCACCCAGTCGTCTGGCAGCACGGCGGTCGTATGCGAATACCGACGACACTCGGCGGCCAACCTGCGCGCCCGCACGATCGTGGGAACCACGACAAGCACAGGTCCGAGCGCAGCAGCGGCACGTACGACGTCGACACCCGTTGACGACGGGCCACAGCGCACTACCCCGCCACCGCGACCAAAAAGTGTGGCGACGGCTTCAGCGTCGATTGCGCCCGAAGCGACCTCGCCCGACTCTTGTCGATTGCGCCCGAAGCGACCTCGCCCGACTCTTTCCTGTTCTCTGCCGGGCGTGCTGCACGCGGCGAGTACCTCGGGGCGACGAGTCGTGCGACTGCTTTCGGCGGAGATGCCGAAACGAAGAACGGTCGCCGTCGGGACGCCCATCGCACGCTCGCCCACTCAACGAGATCAACGACGTCAGCTGCCGGGCCGACTGACGTGACTTTTCGGATTGGTAGCAAACGCGCCATATCGACGCCGATGTCGTCAGGCGCTAAGAGCGCCATCACCCAACCGGGTACTTCACGACGATGCAATGGCACACGCACCCGCGCGCCGACCACGACCGCGTCAGCGAGCGAGTCGGGAATCAAGTAGTCGAATGGTTTATCGACCCCCGTGACGTCGACGACCACACGGGCAATTCGCATCACGGCACCCACGAGAGTAGGCGCACGGTGTGGCGAAGCCACACCAAAGACGTGGTGTGGCGAAGCCGCACCGATGAAGTCGTGTGGCGACTTAGAGCTTGGCGGCCTTGCGGAACGCGTCGAGGCGCGACAACTGCTCCCACGTGAACGCGGGATCGTTACGTCCGAAGTGACCGTACGCCGCAGTCTTGCGGTAGATCGGGCGCTTCAGGTCGAGGTCGCGCACGATCGCAGCAGGACGCAGGTCGAACGTGTCGCGAACGGCTTGCTCGATCTTCGTCTCTTCGATCTTGTTCGTGCCGAACGTTTCCACGAGGATGCTGACGGGCTGCGCCATACCGATGGCGTAGGCCACCTGCACTTCGCAACGACGTGCAGCGCCGGACGCCACCACGTGCTTGGCCACCCAGCGAGCGGCGTACGCAGCAGAGCGGTCGACCTTCGAGGGGTCTTTGCCGCTGAACGCTCCACCGCCGTGGCGACCCATGCCGCCGTACGTG
>RFOJ01000260.1 GCA_009926705.1 Acidimicrobiia bacterium | reverse complement strand
GCAATTCGCGACTGCAGTTGATGCCATCCGAGACCGTCGACGACAAGCAACACCACCTGGCGAGCGCCGCGTGCTGCGCTCGGGAAGAAGTCCGGGAGCGCATCGGTGCCTCGCGGCCCGAGAATCGAAGGAATCAGGTTGGTGACGCAACCGCCGTCGTAACGCGGAATTCGCGGGCCGGGGTCGGACATCTCACCTAGTTGTCTAGCGGTAGGTGCATGCCATTGACGCGCCAGGCGCACGGCCCGCGAGCGACAGTCACCAGGCGGCGCACCGTCCGCGAACGACGGTCACGAGGCAGCGCACCGTCCGCGAACGGCCGATGCTTACTATGGAGTCGTGCGCGTTTCTACCCGCGGGGATTATGCGTGTCGAGCCATGTTGTCGCTGGCTCTCCACGCAGAAGAACCTGGCCCCATCTCCGTGCGCGACATCGCAACCCGCACCGCGCTGCCCCAGCCGTACCTCGAGCAGATTCTCCTGGCGCTAAAGGGCGCCGGTCTCGTGCTCTCCAAACGCGGCGTAGGCGGCGGCTACACCCTCGCTCGCCATCCCGACAAGATTCTTCTCTCAGAAATTCTCTCCGCCGTTGACGGCCCGATCTCACTCGGCGACTTCGGCGAACCCCACCGCGACGGCGCATGTGACCACGAGGGCCAGTGCGTGCTGCTCGCCATCTGGCATTCCGTCGGCGACCACATGCGCGATCATCTCGCGAAGTTCACGCTCGGGTCGGTACTCGCCGCAGCACGCGGTGAATCGCCGTGGCCCGACGACGCAAGCACGAAGAAGAAGCGCACACGACGCTGACGTCACGCGACGTCAAGGCACCGCCGCGACGCGTGACGTGATGACACCGCCGCGAATGACAACGTCGCAACGAGCGACGCAAAATCGTTCGGCAATTCACTCGTGACCGTATGGCGCTCACCCGTTCGCGGGTGATCGAAGGCCAACTCACGCGCATGCAACATCGGTCGCCCCGCTCGCATGCCGGCGCGCACGCCGCCGTACTGCGCGTCGCCGACCACCGGATGACCAATCGAAGCCAAGTGCACACGAATCTGGTGGGTGCGACCTGTTTCGAGACGAC
>RFOJ01000259.1 GCA_009926705.1 Acidimicrobiia bacterium | reverse complement strand
CCGTTGCAGACTCTCGTCGAGGCGCCCGGTATCCGTTCGGAGACGTAGCGCTGATGGAAGACGGCAGTCTGCACGGTGAGCGGCCGGTACGCGTCGAACGCGCTCGTCGGCTTGAGCATGAGGTTCGCCTCCATGCGTGCGGCCTTCTTCATCCACTGCCACGACGTAGCGGCCGTGACGAAAAGACGACCGTTCGGTCGTATCGGATGCAGCACCTCGTCGGGGAGTTGCCCGTTCTTCAGTCCTCGGAGCGCCTGCGGGAGCCGCACGTTGACGATCGGGAGCACGTCACGCTCCGCGACCGAACGACGGATCCTTCGGGTTCGCCCACCGGATGAGCGGCGGGAGTAGTGCGGCGACCGCCGCCTTCGCGAGGTCTTCGGGTGAGTAGTTGCCGGTTGCTACGACTGCGGCGATCGCGCCGACCGCCGAGCGTGCGTAGGAGGCGAGGGCGGCCGTCTGCTGCTTCGAGAGTTTCATGCGTCTGCTCCGTTCGGTGTTGTGAACTTCTCGCCATCCCATAGATCGCCTATGCCTGCGTACTTGCCGCGGTCTTGACCTTCGACCGGGTTGCCGTTGTACGAGGTTTGTACCCATTCACCGGCCAGGCCGATGGATGCGATGAACGCTTGACCGGCTGCTTCGGTTGGTGCGTCGTCGTTGCCGACGACGATTACTTCTCGGACTGTGCCGTCTGCTACTCGTGCGAAGTGTGCCATGTTCAGACCTTGAACCTTATGTAGACGATGCCAGAGCCGCCGTTGCCGCCGTTGCGTGCGGTTGAGGTTGAGCCGTTGCCGCCTGCTCCTCCACCTCCGCCGGTGTTCGCTGATGCGGCCGTGCCGTCGCCGTTGCTTCCGCCTGCTCCGCCGACGGATGAGCCACCGGCGCCTCCGGTTGACCCTGATCCGCCTCCGCCGCCTGCCTTGAATAGTGCAGAGCCTGCGATGAACGCCGAAACGTCGTAGCCTGCGCCGCCTGCGCCGCCCGTAGTTGATGATCCGTTTCCGCCTGCTGCTGCGTAGCCGCCGCCGCCGCCGCCTGCCGTGTTACTCGATGAGGTGCCGCCGTCGTTACCTTGCGCGGCGAAACCGCTTCGG
>RFOJ01000258.1 GCA_009926705.1 Acidimicrobiia bacterium | reverse complement strand
CATGCGTGAGCCTTGCCCGTCCAACCACTCGGTAGCGCCCCAGCGCGAAAGACGACGGCTCCGTGATGGGCGGCGACGGCCACCGTGTCGTCGGTTGACTCGTCGTCCACAACAATGATCTCGTCACTGTCGTTCAACGACGAGCGAAGCGTCGGGAGGAGCAGTGACAGGTTTGCGGCCTCATTGCGGCACGGCACGATGACGCTCGCTGCAGCGCGACGAGATGCTCTACGAACGGGCAACAAGCGGGATCGAGCGAAGACGATCCAACCAGCGGCCCAGCCGAAAAGAAAGAACCAGAAGCTCGCTGTGCTAGGCGGGTCGAACCAGGCCAACGTCGACTACGCCGTGATCAGTTGGAGAAGTGCTGCAGTCGCGTCGTTCGCCGTGAGTCGAAGGACAGTCCTCTCCTGCAATTCGTGCACGGTGACGCGCACATTGGCGCCTGGCTCGACGGACGCATGATGCTCAACGGTGGCGTGGAGCGGGGCCCGCTTCTCGCGGTGAACCGAGAGGTACTCTTCGAGCGCCTCCCAGTACACGGCGTTATTCAAGTGGCCTACCGCGTCGAAGTCGGCGAAACGAAGCGGCATGTCGAAGCGGTGGAGCTCGGCGGCATCTTCTGGTAGCTCACGACCGACGACCAGGCGTGCAGATACTTTCCTGCCGCTCGCGGCTTCGCCGATCAACGCTCGAAACCGTTCGGTGAGTGCGAGCGGTTTCAGTGTCTGCAGATCGACCCGCACCCAGAGCGCTGCGGCTTCGATTGCAGGACGCGCCGCTCCGTCGGAGACGATTTCGATTCTCGTGCGACGCTCTGCCCAATGCGAGCCGACCCCGCCACACCACGTGGTGAGCGTGACCGTGTCGAGATACTTCGGAAAGCGGTCGACCCACATCTCCGTTCGACGCACCACCCAGCCGTGTGGGTCGTCGTACTTTCCGTCTATTGCATCATCGGTTGCGATGTCTTGCAGGTAGCGAGCAGTGGCGTCGAGCCGCAACCTGCCTTTCGGCGTGACGTCACCGAGACGAACAGTTCGCTGGCATGCAAACGTGCGGCCCGAGAGTGGAAACGGCGAAGGAGACGTCACGTGTTGCAGATGTGA
>RFOJ01000257.1 GCA_009926705.1 Acidimicrobiia bacterium | reverse complement strand
GGCCGCATGGCAGCCCTCGATCCAGTCCTCCTGCCGCGTCGCCTCCTCGACCAGCGCCGCGAGCTCCGCGCGAACCCGCTGCTCGGTGTCGTTCGGATGCCCCTCGTGCTTGATCAGCGCGTGAACAGGCCACGACCGCGGGCCGTCTTTTCGCCTGATCTGCACCGCGTCGGGCGGTGCCCCGTCCACGAGCTCCGCTAGCCGTACCTCTACCCACCGCAACCCCTCGTCTAGTGCTGCCACGCTGCCTCCTGTCGCGTGCGGTGCATCCGCGCGCGTGCGCCGCTTGCGTATCCTACTTGCGGACGTGTTCGGGTGCCGGTAGGCGAAACGTCGAACCGGAGTCAACGTGTCGAAGCTCGCCACCTACAAGTCCCGTGCGCTCGCCGCCGTGCAGAGCCGTCGGGAAACCGTCCGCACCACCGTGTCCGTCGTCGAGCACGTCGCAGGTGCCGAGGTGCGAGTTGATTCCGGGGTTGCCGACCATGCGGTATTGGAACCTGCGCAGCGAGTGATCGTGCGTAATGATGTCTTCCTCGAAGGTGATGCCGCTCGGCAGGGTGATCCAACGCTTGTTGCCTTCGACCCGACAACTCGAGAGCGGGAACCACTCGTGCTGTCTCGCAAGGTCACCGACGAGTTTCCACACGCTGTCGGGGTCACGGTCGATGTGCACGTGTCTGCGCACCGAACCCATGCGAAAAATGTAGCGGCGACGGGGCTGACACCCGTCAGTCGAGACTCCAGTCGATTTCTTCGAGACGGGCATTCCGTAAGGCTTCGTTCACCTTGGAGAACGGTCGCGAGCCGAAGAAGCCGTTGTGTGCCGAGAGCGGCGATGGGTGCGCAGATTCGACGACGACATGACGCTGCGTGTCGATGAGCATTTTCTTCTTACGAGCGTGCGCTCCCCACAAAACGAAAACGACGAAGGGCTTCTCGTTCACCACTCGGATCACCTGGTCGGTGAACGTTTCCCAACCTTTGCCTTGGTGTGATGCGGCTTGCCCGGCGCGCACCGTGAGCGTGGTGTTCAAGAGTAAGACACCGCGTCGTGCCCAAGTCTCCAAGTTTCCGTGCGTGGGGACTGGGATACCAATGTCGTCGCG
>RFOJ01000256.1 GCA_009926705.1 Acidimicrobiia bacterium | reverse complement strand
GGTTCGTCACGTGCTGATTGTCAACCAGCACGGCGACAACCGTGGCGACGAGGCCGCCATGCACGGAATGCTGACCGGCATTTCCCGCGCTACCGCGAGCGAGGTTCGCTTCACGGTCATCCATCAAATCGCCCATGATTCTTCAGCGCGGGAGCTCGCCGACTCGTCGGGTTTCGATGTCGGATGGATTTCGCTCAAGTTGTCGCTGCTCGAGGGACTGCGCCTCGTCGCGTATCTCATCACCCGGATTTCGGCGCTGCTCGGGCCCGTTGGTCGGGCGACGATCGACGCCTACCGCAGTGCCGACGTGGTGGTGTCGGCCCCGGGCGGTCCGTATTTCGGCGACATTTACATCGGACACGAACCCGTGCACTGGTTGTACGTGTGGATGGCGCGGATCCACAAGAAGCCCGTCATGTTGTACGCCACGTCGGCGGGACCGTTCGAACGAGTGTGGGCACCGCATGTTCGACGTGTTGTTCGTGCGCGAAGAAATTTCCGCGGCGCACATCCGTGCCTTGTTCGGCACGAGACGGCGAAACGTCGACGTTCTCGTGACGGTTGATGCGGCACTACAGGTGTCGGTGCCGGCGTTGCCGCGCGACGCGACGCTGCGCCGAATCGTCGTGTCGGCCATCGACTGGAAGTACGAGGGCGATCCGTCGCCCGATACGCGTCGCACCACCTATGACGCCGCGGTGGCAAGTGCCGTCGCCGAACTGTGCGGGGACATCGCCGCCGAGGTGATCCTGGTTCCGCAGTTGCACGGTGTCCATCGCGATGCTCCGTACCTGGAGCGACTTGCCGAACGCATTCGCGCCGCCGTCACCAACTCCAATGTGACGGTGTCGGTGTTCGACGAGTCGCGCGACATGCTCGCCCAGCGGGGGCTGTTCGCCTCGGCGGATTTCGTGGTGGCGGGCCGCTATCACCCCGCGGTGTTCGCGTTGTCGGCAGGCGTGCCGCAGGTGTGCATTCCCTACGAGCACAAAGCGACGGGTGTTTTGCAGCTTGCCGGGCTCTCCGATGTCGTGGTGCCGATCAATGAAGTCACCCCAGAACGTCTTGCCGAGGTTGCGCGACGCGTTCGCACCACGGCCGAAGACGTA